>JAYUFP010000107.1:0-2497 GCA_043738665.1 Isosphaeraceae bacterium | reverse complement strand
GCCCAGGGCTTCGGCGCGGTAGCGCATGTAGTCGCCGTTGGGGGCGTAGAGGACGGAGAACAAGGCGGGGTTGCGGCGGTTCAAGGTCATGACGTAATACGCCGTCTCCGCCTTGTTCGAGCCGACCACCGTCTCGCCGTCCTTCAAATTGAAATAGGCGTCGCGGAGGGTGTCGCTCGCACCCGGAATGAGGGAGATGCTCGACGGCGTGGGCGGGCCGGTCTCGAAGAACTGGCCGGGCAGGGGGAGCCCCGGTTGCAGCTTGGCGACGGCGTCGGTGTTGATCACCGGGTGGCCTTCGGCCGCATCGCCGACGATCTTGCCGCCGTCCTTCTTGACCTTCGCCGCGAACTCCCGGGCGGCCTTCTCGGCGATCGGGCGGGCCTTTTCCCGTTTGAGGGCGAGGACGACGTCCGCCTTGATCTCGTCGAGCGGCGGAACCCGAGGCGCGACGTCTTTCACCTTGCGGACGAGGTAGCGGATTCCCGTCGGGTCGGTGAGTTCCAGGGGCTCGTACAGGGAGGTTCTGGCGTCGAAAAGCTCGTCGGTGAACCTCTTGCCGTTGCTGAACTTGTTCAGGCCCACTTCGGCGGAGGAGATGATTCCGTAATGCTCGGCGGCGTCACGGGAGAGCATCCGGGTCATGTCGTACTTCAAACCCTCGGTCTTCGCGACCGATTCCAGCGGTGTCAACGTCGGAACCACCGCCTTGGGCGTCTCGCCATCCTTTTTCGCGTCGGCAATCTTCTCGAACGCATCGACGTACGTGTCGGCGAACGGGATCATCACCTCGTCTTTGAGCTTCGCGAACTTGTTCGAGATCTCGGCGAGGGCGCGTTCCTCGGCGAGCGAGACCGCGAGGTTGGCCTTGACGTCGGCGAAGGGCTGAACCTGGGGAGGCGTCAGCTTCGGTTCGCCGAGGAAGATCTCATCAGGGAACTCGGAGAACTTGCGGAACTCGGTCTTGCGGTTCTCGTAATACGCCTGGAGCTCGACCTCGGTGAGCTTGGCCTTGATCTCGCGGGCGAGGGTTTCGCCGTCGATCGAAAGGATCTCGATCTGGAGCTCGCGGGGAACCTTGAACCCGGGAGTCGGACGGTCGGGATCGGGGAGCTGATCCTTATTCTTGTCGTAATAGGCCAGCAGTTCCGTGGCGGTGGGCTCGCCGACCTTGCCCAGGTAATCCTCCGCCTTGAAGGCGACCGCCTTGGCCGAGACGCGTTCGGTCTGGTCGCGATAGGCGTTGAAGACGTCCAACGGGGTCACCGTGGGAGCGCCAATCAGATCGCGGACGTTCGCCAGGCGGATCTGTCCGGAAAGCTGTTCGAGGAGTTGCTCTCCGCTGATCCGGTCGTTGAACCGGGTGAGGATCATCTCGAAGATCGTCGGGCTCATGCCGGGAACGCGCTGGCGGAGCCAGTTGCGGGCGACTTCGGGGCCGGTGGGCATGCCGAGGCGGTCGGCCTCTGTGCGGAGGATCAGGGCGTCGACGAGGGAGCGCGTGTCGGTGTCTCCGAACGCCTTCTGGACGGGTCGGCGGCTGATGAGGCCGCTCAATTCGGCGATGAACAGGTTGGCGTTGCTCCGCTCGAAGGCCATCCCGCTGAGTTCGCTGCGGTAAACTTTACGGCCGTTCAGGTCAACGACGACGGTGTCTCCCCGCGACGAGGTACCGCCGTTGAGCAGTCTCGGGAGTGAGTCGGCCACGATAAAGCCGAACATGGCGAGGATTGCAAACACGGCCAGCAGCTTACGCTGGTGACGCCGAAAGATGGCGAACGGCATGGAGTTCCTCAAGGCTCGGAGACGACCCGGACGGGGTCGGCGTCATGTCAGGGCTGTTTCGTTCTCGATGGACCGGGATGCCCGATGCCCGATGACCGAAGGAAGATTAAGGGATCTGGGGAAGATCGCCGTCACTTTTTTTGGTCATTGACCATTGGCCATCGGGCATCTCCAGAACTTCACCTCGAAAACGAAACTGCGCTGGCGTCATGTCGGCCCCCTTGACACGCTATGCTACGCTAGCTATTTGAAGGACGCGGTCTCATTACGACCGGCCCAATCCGTAGTGTATTCGGGTCACTCCGTCCGCACAACGGCAAACAAGGACTTCCCCGGGGGACCGGCGGCACGCCGCGTCCTCGCCCTGAGGCCGCCGAAACCGGCTCAAGGGAACAGGATAGGACGATAACGTGGCTCGCAAGTCGGCTAAGACCTCGGACAGCGAAACCCCCAAAGAACCCCGCGCCGCCGGCCCGGACTCGAAGACCAAAGCCAAGCCGGCCAAGCCCAAGGCGGCCAAACCCAAGGCCGCGTCCAAGTCCGCCGCGTCTCGAAAGAAGGTGGAATCCGACGGTGACGGCGGACTTCCTTCCGGCCGTTCACTCGTGATCGTCGAGAGCCCTAAAAAGGCGAAGTCGATCAACAAGTTCCTGGGCTCGAAGTTCGTCGTGAAGGCGAGCATGGGGCACGTCCGCGACCTCCCCGACCGCAA
>JAYUFP010000106.1:0-2500 GCA_043738665.1 Isosphaeraceae bacterium | reverse complement strand
ATGTCGCGATCGCGAGCCTTGCCGGGTTCACGCTTCCCGGCGACGTTTCGGGCTCCGATAAGTACTATCGTGAAGACGTTGTTGATCCACCGGTCCTGGCTTCGCAAGGGGCCGTTCCCGTGCCGACCAAGCCCGGGATCGGTCACGAGCCCGTGCTCGACCGCATCGAGCGACTGGCGATCCGCACCCTTACCTTGAAAGCGCAAGGATGACTTACGAGAAGTTGACCGCCTTGTTGAAAGCGCAGTCGTCCGCCATGCTCGACGCGATCGAGATCCTCGTCAATCACGAGTCGCCGAGCCGCGACAAGGCGGCCCTCGACAAAGTCTCCGACTTGATCGCCGTCCGATTTCACGCGATCGGCGGCGCGGTCGAGAAGCTCGCCAACCCTCAAGGCGGCGACCACCTCCGAATCCGTTTCGGGGACTTCGAGGGCGGAGCGAAGACGACCTTGGTGCTGGGACATTTCGACACAGTCTGGCCGATCGGCACGATCGAAACGATGCCGTTCCACGTCGCCGACGGTCGAGCCCGCGGGCCTGGTATTTTCGACATGAAGTCGAGCCTGGTGATCACCGAGTACGCGATTTCAGGACTCAAGGCCGCGGGAATTCCGCTCAATCGGCCCGTCGAACTGCTGTTCACGTCCGACGAGGAGATCGGCAGCGTGACCTCACGCGGCCTGATCGAGGAATTCGCCTCAAGGGCGGCTCAGGTGCTCGTGCTCGAACCGCCGCTTTCCGGGAATCGGTTCAAGACGGCCCGCAAAGGGGTCGGCGGGTTCACCGTTGAAGTGATCGGAAAGGCCGCGCACGCGGGGGTTGAGCCGGAAAAAGGGATCAACGCGATCGTCGAGCTCGCCCACCAGATCCTCGCCATCGGTAAGTTCGCCGACCGCGAGGCGGGTACGACGTTGAACGTGGGCGTGGTCCACGGGGGCACCACCGTGAACGTGGTCCCGGCCGTCGCGATTGCCCGCATCGACGTCCGAGCGGTCACCGCGTCAGAATCGAGACGGATCGAAGCGGCGATGGCGGGGCTGAGCCCAGTCCTTCCCGGAGCGACACTGAAAGTCACGGGAGGATTCAATCGCCCGCCGATGGAACGCACTCCCGGCGTCGCCGCATTGTTTGAACGGGCGCGGGCCGTGGGCGGAAAGCTCGGATTCGAACTCGGAGAAGGTTCGACCGGGGGCGGAAGTGACGGCAATTTCACGGCCGCAATCGGCGTCCCGACGCTCGACGGCCTCGGCGTTCCCGGTTCGGGAGCGCACGCCATCGACGAGCACATCGTGGTCGCTTCCCTGCCGGAACGCGCGACTTTGCTCGCCGCCCTCCTCACGGAACTTTGAAACGATGAGCCCCGAGATCGTGATCCGACGGGCCGAAACCGTCGCCGACTACCGAGCCTGTCAGGAAGCCCAGCGCCTCGCGTGGGGGATCACCGAGGACGGGTACATCGTCCCCGTCGCCACGATGGTCGGCGCACAGCACCATGGGGGGCTCGTCCTGGGCGCGTTCTTGCCCGACGGAACGGCCGTGGGCCTTTCCTTCTCGTTCCCGGGACGTACCGAAGGCCGGCCCTGCCTCTATTCGCAACTCACGGGAGTGGTTCCCGGGTATCAAGGCCGGAAGGTCGGCGCGCGTCTCAAGACGGTCCAGCGGGAGATTGCACGAAGCGAAGGCGTCCCGTGCATCGCATGGGCTTTCGACCCGCTTCAAGCGGGAAACGCCCATTTCAACCTGGAAAATCTCGGCGCGACGGTCGGTCGCTACATCGAGAATATGTACGGGTTCAGGAGCGACGCCCTGAACCGCGATACGCCAACGGATCGCCTGATCGCCGTCTGGGAAACGGACCCGGAGAGGGTCGCCAAACGACCGGTGATCGAGACGATTGATGGGCTTCCCCGTCTAATCGGCGTTTCGCACGGCGTTCGATTCGAAGGACTGCCGAAGGCGCCGATCGTGCTGCTGGAGGTGCCCGCGGACATCAACCGGATGCGTTCCGAAGCGCCGGAGGCCGCCGAGAATTGGGGTCGTGCCGTCGGCGAAGGCTTCCGCGCGGCCTTCGCGGGAGGGTATCGGGGTGTCGGATTTCATCGTGAAGACGGGCGCGGATGCTACGTCCTCGAAGCGGGTCCGGACGATTCACGGCGGAGCGGGTCAGACATCCATCGCGAATGGCACGTTGCACAGAGCGGGTGACCGGCCTTTGAAGAGCGCGTTTTCACAACGAGACCACGAGAAATCCCGGGCGGAGATCGGCGTGTCAGCGCTCATCAGTCGTGTTCTGAAGAGGGCTTCGTTGGACGTATCCGCGGCATGAGAGAAGCGGCTGAGAGGGATACTTGGCGAACGTCGGATCGACCTCGGCGCGTTTGCAGAGCAAGAAACGCGACTCTTTCGGCGTCACGATCTCTCTCATGAGGGAACAGGTGTCGCAGAGGCTCAGCAGGCGACGGGTCATCGGTTCACAGCGCTCTCATTCCGGTTTGATG
>JAYUFP010000105.1:0-2502 GCA_043738665.1 Isosphaeraceae bacterium | reverse complement strand
GGATCACCTGTTCGTCGGGACTCATGCCGGGCATCAAGGGAAATTCGATCATCGGCTCAGCACTTCCGGCAAGCAGCCGGAGCACGAGCAAACCATCGGCGGCGCTAGGATCGAGAACGATCCGGCCCTCGCGATCGGTCGTGCCCACTTCCCGGCTGACGCCTTCGGGATAGTTCTTCAATGTCAGAACGTAACCGGCGGCCGGGGCTCTGTCGGGGGCGGTCAGAAACCTGAGCCGCGTCGGGCTCTTACCCGGTTTGACCCCGAGCGCGACCAGCGAAGACTTCTGGACGACACGCTTCGTAAACGGGTCGCTGTACACGCTGACGACCGAGCATTTCGCCCCCGTGCCCTCAACGGCCTCGGCCCTCAAGAACGTATAAGGGATGTCACGGATGATCGCTTTTCCTTGTTTCTGCGGAACGACCCGGAGCGGTTGAAAGACGGTGCCGGGAACCACCACGCGGCCAACCGGCGTGGCGGCGGGGATCGATGCACCTTGCACGCTCAACGAGACGTCCTTACCGAACCGTTCCCCGATCTCGGCGTAGGGTGAGAACACGTCGAGCGAGAATTGAAAAAGGACGCGCGGGGCGTCACGAACCACGGGTGCGAGGAGGTGTTGCAGCGGCCCGATCCGGGCTGTTCTGACGTCGTATTCGCGCCCTGTGAATGAGAGCCCGGCCCCTTCTCCGCGCACCGCGATCATCCAGACTTTATCGAACCCGTCAGACCCCGTGGCAATCGGTTCGATCACAAGACGTTCCGGGTCGGCGGCCAGTGAAGAGAGCGGATCATTCTCGGAAATCGTCACGTTCCAGGGAGTACCCACGAAGCGCTTGACCAGCGTCATCCAATCGCGCGAGAGGACTTCTCGACGCGCGGTGTCGAACCGCGAGGCGGGGTCGTATGCGAACACAGCTTTGATGCGGTAGGGCTGGCGATCGATCGGGACTTTTGCCGGAGCGGGCTCTTGGGCAAAGAGAAACGCGACCAGATTCAAGGCGAGACCAACGGCCAGGGGCAAAAGACCTCGCCCTGGAAATCGGCCAGGAATAACTTCCCAGCTTTGTTGACGGCGCTCTGGAGTGCGACGGCTTGCCGACGCTTTCAACAGCCGATAAAGCGGGAGCAAGCTCCCGCACTCCAGAGCATCGTTACGGAATCGAACTGGAAATCGGGAGGTCATTCTTTGTCTCCGCCTTACCAGGGATCTTTGGCGAACCATGGCTCGATCTCCCACGAGGCGATTCCTTGATAGAGACGGTCGGCCGTTTCGGCGGGTCCTTTGAGTCGGATACGCCACGCATAGTGGTCTTCAAGCTGCCAGAGCGGGATCACAGGCAATTCGTCGCGGCACTCGCGGTCGATCTGCAACACCAGGGCTTTCGCGGTCGGCCACTCGGGAGCGCGTTCCAGTTGCAGAAGCAGTTGCAAGATCCGGGGACTCGCCAGCGACGACAACGGATTAGCGGAGAGAGGCGCATCGTATGCCGGGCAAAGCATGAGGCCGATCTCGATCACGGGTTCGGCGAGCCTCGACGATCGATAAGCGAGGTCGAATCGCTTCCCGGCGCGGAGTTCCATTTCCAGTACCGATTCCGGTTTCTCATCGAGAACGGTCTCGATGCCGACGAGCTTCAAAGCCTCGGCGATTTTTGGGACGACAGCCTGCGCCTCGGGAATCGCCGGGTAGGCGAACGTGAACTTGATGGGATTGCCTCCGAGTTCCTTGCGAGCCCCGGTGATCAGCATTTTCGCGAGCAAGGGATCGTAGCCCAGAGGCTTGACGTCGGGCGCGTCTCCGTAGTTTCCTTTGGACATCGGCCCGTCGGCGACGAGGTTCGCGGCGTCCGGCGGGCGGCGGAGAAGCGTCTCCTCCAGCAACGTGCGGCGGTCGATCGCGTAGGAGATGCCGCGGCGAAGGCTTCGGTTGCGCAGCGCCGGGGTGCGGCCGTCGAGGGCGATGCGGTGGAGGCTCGGTCGTTCGTAGCGACCGACTCTGAAATCCGCGTTCGCGGCGAGTTCGGCAACACGGTCGGTTGGAACGTGTTCGAGAACCGTGACCTCGCCACGATTGAACGCGCCCAGGGCCGCCTTGGCGTTGGGATAACGGACTTCCTTGATCCGCTTGATCTTGGCTTTGGGATCGGAGCTTGATCGTTCGGCCGCCGACATCCCCGCGCGATCGGGTGCCGTCGCCGCCCAGAGATAGAGGCCATCGACCACGAGTTCCCGACCGCGTTCGAGGGTGGCGACACGTCCATCGCCGCCGCCATGCGCCGGCCCGACGGGTCCGACGAGCCAGCCACCCGGCTTGAGGGTGGCTCTTGTCAGTCGGATTTCGACATGTGTCTCATCAGAGACATCCACGCGCTCCAGCAAGTCGGCCCAGCGTGCGTTGAAGCGTTGCGAATTCGGCTCGGCGGCATCGGTCAACGCGCGTGCCACGTCGATCGCGGAGACGGGCCTGGACCGATCCGACCAGGGAACATCGCCGCG
>JAYUFP010000104.1:0-2507 GCA_043738665.1 Isosphaeraceae bacterium | reverse complement strand
CGAAAGCGTCTGCGCGGTCAAGGGATTTAAAGCCCCAATTCTCTGTACTCCGGAAGAACTGATGGAGCCGAGACCATGACTTGGTCAGATCCGATCGTCGACGAAGTGCGGCGAGCTCGCGACGCGTACGCGGCCCGCTTCAATTACGATTTGCGCGCCATCTTCCGCGATTTGAAAGAACAGGAAAAGCAAAGTGGCCGCAAGTTGAGTTCTTATGCCCAAGATGACATGGGGGCCGAGCCGGACCAGGCGCCGCGGCCGCCCGGGGCCGCCATTCCGGTTTCTTGTGACGTTCCGCCATTGTCGGCGGCCCCCGCGGCTGAGATTTAGGCGGGCGGGTGGCGCTGGTGGCCGTTTCGGGTGCCACTGGTCGTACCCGCAATAGTGTCCGGGATTCTCCAGCCCGAGGGGTTCTTTGGTCCGGAACTTCATCAATGAGGCCGTCGGACGATTCTCCCGGTCGTTTCCTGCTCGGTCGCGGGCGATTTCGGCGCAAGCGGCGGCGCGACCTCGTCCGCGGCGCGGGGACGGGCCTGAAGCCCTTATTGGGGTTTTTCGGCACGCTTCCGCGCCACGCGGTCGCGCTGCATTTGGCCCTGTCGTTCCCGTTCGCGGAGGATCGGCAGGACCTCGTCCAGCGTCGCCGACCCGTTCGCCACCATCCCCATCATGATAAACAGATATTTGCTCGGCCGATGGCCCGTGTGCAGGTACAGCAACGTCACGCCGATCACCGCCACATAAAAGTGCAACAGCACTCCCTCGCGGCTGTGGCTGATCAGGTGGTCGAACCGGCCGTACGACTTCAGCCAGCGGAAAAACAGTTCGATTTGCCAGCGCCGCCGGTACAACAGGCCGATGACCGACGCGTCGAGATCGAGCAAGGTCGTCAGCAGATAAACCGGGTGCGTGGGGTCGTCCGCGGGGACGATCACCACTTCACGGAGCACGACGTCCGGCGCGGCGCGATGCGTCGAACCGACCAGACGCGCCAGCCGATCACTGGTGACGTCGGCGTCGCGGGCGTCCTGGGTGAGGGCGCGGTCCTCGATGGTTTCGAGCTTCGGGCAGCGTGGCCCGGGCTCCCGAATTCGCATCACGAAATCGGCGGCCTTCGGGGCGTGGGCCGCGATCAACTCGAAGCTGAAAATCCCCCGGTCGTAGACGTGGATGGCCCCGGGAGTGATCGTGTCCCGCGCGGTTTTCGCCTCGCCTTCGCCGTTCTCGGGGATGACCAGGAGTTCCGGGAGCCAGGTTTCGACGTCGACATGGAAGTCGAGGCGGGCCCCGGTCTTACCGCCCCGGCGGCGGATCGCCCAAACGACGCCGGCGGCGGCCTTGAGGAAGGTGCCGTCGACGGCGAGGACCTGGCGGTGGAGCGCGGTCAACGGTTCGGCGGCGGGCCCCGGCTTCGGCTTCAGGACGTCGCGCCGGAGGTGCTCGAGGATCGGCTGCAAGCGGGCGGGGTCGGCGAGCGTGTTGAAGTCGGAGAGCGTGCTCTTGCAGAGTTTGGGGATCGAGAGATGTTTCTGAGCTTGTCGCGTCTGACTGAAATCCTCGATGGTCCGCAGGGACCGCAGCGCGGGGTTGAAGAAGGCGAGGAGATACGCGACAAAGACGTCATTGAGGAACAGGTCGCGATTGCCGTGGGGTTGCTGTTCGCGGAGCCCCGCGACGAATCGTTCGAGCGCGTGAACGTGCGTGGCCCCGATGATCCGTCCGGGCCAGACGGGCAGCGCGCGCCGAACCGACTCCGCCGACTCCACATAATCGGGTCGTTGGGAAGGTGGGGTCGAGCCAGGGGGTCGCTTCGGGGTCGCCATGACCGGATACTATGGTCAGGCGCCCCCAAAAGCGCAAATGAAGATTTGATGAAGATAAATTTGGGGGAGTGAAGACGGATCCCGGACACTATTGCGTACCCGACCAGTGCTCTTCCGCGTCGGTCCAGCGGGTGGCGCGCCGTCGATTGAAGGGTGGCGTCCGCGAACCCGGCCCGATATCATGCGCGGAGGAATGGGCACTTCATCGGAGGGACTGGGATGGCGCAGCGAACCCCGGACGCCCTCGCCGCGCTGTACGAGACGGACGAGACGGCGTGGCTCGAGGAGACGGCCGACCTCGTCCGGGCGCGTCGGTTCGGCGAGCTCGACGCGGGGGCCCTGGCGGAGTACCTGACGGACATGGCCAGGCGGGACCGGCGGGAGGTGTTCAGCCGGCTGGTGGCGCTGCTCGCCCACTTGCTCAAGTGGGAGCACCAGCCGGGCCGGCGGAGCGGGCCCTGGTCGGCGACGATCTTGGAGCAGCGGCGGGAGCTGCGGCAACTGCTGGAGAGCGGCACCCTCCGCAACCACGCGGCCGCGGTCCTCGCCGACGCCTACACGGAGGCCCGCAAGCAGGCCGCCGCCGAGACGGGCCTGCCCCGGGCCGCGTTCCCGGACGAACCCGCCTGGGACCTCGACGCCGCGCTCGCGGACCAGGGCGAGCCCGAGGCATAACCAGGCGCT
>JAYUFP010000103.1:0-7746 GCA_043738665.1 Isosphaeraceae bacterium | reverse complement strand
GTCGCAACAGGTCGGCAAGCCTGGCGTGCAACGACTCATCGGTCGCGGCCGGTGCGCAGCAACTCGCCTCGACGACGGCCAGGCCGGGAATGCTCGCGGTCGGCGGTGGGCAGCAGACGGCTTGGTTTTCGACCTGGGCATACGCGTTGAGGTCGGAACCGGTGTCGAGGATCTCGACGTGTGCGAACCCGGCCTCAAGCAGGTCGCGGCGGTAATCGGCGATCATGACGGCCCCGGAGATGCAGCCGACGTACGCCATCAGGTCGTTGCCGAGTTCGGGGGGAAGCTCGCGCTTGAGGGCGATGTCGCTGACCGCGAGCCTGCCTCCGGGCTTCAAGACCCTGGCGATCTCACGAAAGACCGCGGGTTTGTCCGGGGCGAGGTTGATCACGCAGTTGGAGATGACGCAGTCCACCGACGCGTCTTCGAGAGGGAGCTTGTCGATCGTCGCGAGGTGAAATTCGACGTTCGTCAGCCCCGACTTCTCGGCGTTCTTGCGGGCCAGGGCGATCATTTCGGGGGTCATGTCGATGCCGATGGCTTTTCCCGAAGGACCGACGTTCCGCGCCGCGAGAAAGACGTCGAGCCCCCCTCCGCTGCCGAGGTCGACCACGGTTTCTCCAACGCGTAACGTGGCGAACGCGGTGGGGTTCCCGCAGGAAAGCCCCATGTTGGCCTCGGCGGGGATCGACGCCAGGGCTTCGGGCGAATAGCCGAACGCCTCGGCCACCGCGCGCACTCCGTCTTGGTCGCTGGACAGTCCGCTCTCCGCGACCGACCCGTACTTCGCCTTCACGGCGCCCGTGAGTTGTTCCGACATGAGAATCTCTCCTCGAAAATCAATCGTGCATGGATCAAGGACGGTTCAATTGATTGCGGACCCGCATCATGGCCGAAAGCATCAAGCGGCCGATGTCGTCTCGGCGTTCAGCGTACTTGACGGCTTCGTAGGCGCTGCCGTCATAGATCTTGGGGTCGAGGTAAGGCGCCGAGATCCGCGCCGAAGCCCCTTTCACCAGCGGGCAAGAGGCATCGGCCTCGCCGCAGACCATGAGGGCCGCGAATCCGGATTGGGGGTTGCTTCCATCAAAATAGGTCTTCGAGAATTCGGTCGCCTCCAGCGCAGGGTCGCCCGAGGTTCCCCAACGAACCTTGTAGACAGGGTTGGGCGTTTTCGGTTCGCCCCGAGGGGCTTCGGCCCCGGTCGGTTCGACCGCGACGCCGATCGCTTCGAGTGCGGCGATGGTGCGCGGGTTGAACGCCGTGGGCGCCGTGCCTCCGCTGTGATACCGGATCTCGGGCATCCCGTAAAACGCCGCGGCGATGTTTCCCATCGTTGAACCGAGGATGCTCCTGCGCGAGTTCCCCGTGCAGATCACGGTCACATGGAGGGGCGTGCCGGCTTTGTAGTTCTTGAGAATCCAATCAGAGAACTGCTCGCTCGCCTGGCGGTGGGGTTCGTCGATCAAGTCGAACGAGGTGGTCAGCAGTTCGGCGTGCGCGGCGATCTTGGGATTCAGGCGTTTCCTCGACTCGGGAACCGCGTCGGCCAGGGCTTTTTCCGCTTCGACGGGGTCAAGGCGAAGGTCGGACCCGGCGAGTTTCTCAAAAGTGGAATTGTCCATGAGTTCCTTCACTCCCGAGACGCTCAGGACACCGTCCTTGCCCAGAGCCTTTGCGAGGCGGCCCTTGGTCTTCTGGTCGTTGCGGGGATCGGCCGCGTCGATCGTTCCTCGGGATTGGATCAGCCAAAAGGCGCGGACGAATGGACTGGCGTCACTCGTTTGACCGGAGGTCCTGGAGGTCGCCATTGCAATCAGGCCGACCACCAAGAGTAACCGGAGGCGATGCGCGGAACTCACGTTTTTCTCCTATATTCGTGTAAGCGGATGCACTGAGCCGAAAAAACGCAAGGAGGTTATTCACCTGGACCGCAGCACGAGACGGCGCGTTCGAGGCGGAGTAAGTCTTGGCGGAAGATCTCGGCGTCTCCGAGGCAGGAACCGAGGCAGCCGAGTAGCACGGACTGCAAACCTTGGCGCGACCGGTTCAGTCGATAATGAACCCAGAGTCCTTCCTTCCGACCATTGACCAGGCCATTTTTCCGCAAGTAAGCGAGGTGCCGGGAGACGGTCGGCTGAGGAAGACCGAGGGCCTCGTGAAGGTGACAGACGCAGATTTCCTCATCGCTTGACAGCAGGTTCAAGAGGCGGAGCCGCACCGGGTCCGCGAACGCCTTGAGCAGGCGAGTCGCGTGGTCCAGAAGGTCGGTCGGTCGAGTGGCTCGTTTCATACGCTATAACGAATATAGTCGAGGGAGGAGGATCGAACAAGTCCCCAGTCCTGATGAACCCGAGACACGCTCGCTCGGAGGCATCTTTCCCGTGAACTCAACTGAGAGTCTGTCCCGGAAGTTTCCCGGAGAAAACCGATGGCCGATGACCGATGGCCGATGACCGATGCGAGAAAACCGGCGGGAAAACGCAGCATTCGCTCTTTCCGATCCGTCATCAGCCATCCGTCATCCGTCATCAGCCATTTCCTTTCGGGACGGACTCTGAGACGAGGCTACGCGCTGTCGTGGGTCGAAACCGGGAGGCATCCGCACGCGGAGACCTCAAAAATCGGAATAATCTTCGTAGATTACCGATGCTTTCCATTTTAGACGTGCAAATTTTTTGGTTAGGCGAAATAGGCAAATCTCGCGAGAAAAATCATAAAGAAATTCTGGGAACCCGGGCTTTAGAACGGGGAAAGTCTGTGTACACTGAGCGACATGACGAGCCGCGATCGTCGGTGGTTCTCGCATTTGAAGTCGGTTCCTTGGCGTGTTTCGGGACGAGGGCGATGAAATACCTCGACGCGAATCGGGATCCGCGTGCAGCTCGGGAATTGATGGACGAGATCCGGAGGACTTTGACCCGGCCTCGCACCCTTCTCGAAGTCTGCGGCGGTCAGGCGCAAAACCTGATCCGTTTCGCCAGCGACCGGAGCCTTCCCGAGGGCCTGGAGGTGCTCCACGGCCCCGGTTGCCCGGTGAGTGCGTTCCCGACGGCCTTGATCGCACGCGCTCTGGCGGTGGCCGACGAACCCGACGTCATCGTCTGCACGCCTGGCGATTTGCTGAGGGTTCCCGCGGGCCGCGACAGTCTTCAGGCCGCGAAGGCGCGCGGGGGCGACGTTCGCATGGTCTACTCGCCCCTCGACGCCCTCGCCCTGGCGAGGAAGAATCCCGGATGCCGCGTGGTGTCGCTGGCCTTAGGTTACGAGACGACGGCACCCGCCGCCGCCGCCGCGGTGACCGAGGCCGACCGGCTCGGGCTCGAAAACTTCTCGCTCCTGTCAGGGTTTTTCCGGCAGGTTCCGGTGGTCGAGGCCGTGCTCGCCGGGTCTCCGAGAGCCCGCGCGGTCCTGGTTTCGGGGTCGGTTTGCGCGGTGACGGGGATTCGGGTCTACGAGCCCCTGGCGGAGAAATTCGGTGTTCCGGTCATCGTCACCGGCCCCGAACCCGCAGACCTCCTTGAAGGCGTTTTACGGGCCTTACGACAACTGGAACGAGGCGGACACGAAGTCGAGAACCAGTACAGTCGCGCCGTGAGGCCCGAGGGGAACCCTCAGGCCCTGGCGTCGATCGGCCGTGTTTTCGAGGCGTCCGACGCCTACTGGCGGGGCTTCGGCCGATTGCCTTTCTCCGGCCTCGCGCTTCGTTCGGCGTATCGGCAGTTCGACGCGACGGAGCGGTTCCCTTCGGCGGGATCGGTCTTCCACGAGTCGACCGAATGCCGCGACGGCGAAGTGCTTTCGGGCAGGATCAAGCCCGCAAGCTGCCCCGCGTTCGGCTGCCGCTGCACTCCGGAGCATCCTTTGGGGGCGTCGATGGTGTCGGCCGAAGGCCCCTGCTCCGCCTCGTACCGTTATCGACGCCAAACCGAGACGCCCACCCCGACGCCGATCCTGGTTCCGTTGCCCGCACAGGTTTCACCCGGCTGACCGTCAGAGCCTGATCACGATCTTGCCGAAGTGCGCTGCCGATTCCATGTAGCGATAGGCTTCGGCGGCCTGGTCGAACGAGAAGACCTTGTCGATCACCGGCTTGGTCTTATGCAGGGCAATCGCCTTGTTCATCTCTTCGAACATCGCCCGGGAGCCGACGAAGATCCCCTGCACCCGGAGATTCTTCATCAAGACGGGCAGGATGTTCACCTCCGCCGATCCACCGGTCAGCACGCCGATCAAGCTCAAGGAACCGCCTGCCCTCAAGGCACGCAGCGATCGTGAAAGAGTTCCCGCCCCGCCCACTTCGACGACATGGTCGACCCCCTGCCCCCCGGTGAGCTTGAGCACCGCTTTGTCCCATTCGGGCGTCGTCTTGTAATTGATCGTTTCCGAAGCGCCGAGCGCGCGGACCTTCGCCAGCTTCTCGTCACTCCCCGAGGTGGCGATCACCTTCGCACCGTGCATCTTCGCGAACTGGAGCGCGAAGAGTGAAACGCCGCCGGTTCCGAGGGTCAAGACAGTATCTCCCGCCTTGATCTTCCCCTCGGAGACGAGTGCGTGCCAGGCGGTCACCGCCGCGCAAGGCAACGTGGCGGCTTCCTCGAATGAGAGGTGTTCGGGGATCGCGACGAGGCCCGTTTCGGGGAGAACCGCGGTCTCGGCGAGCATCCCGATGCCGCCCGCCCCAAGGGCGCTCTTCGCGTTGGCCTCGATAGCGGGACCGGAGATCCAGCCGGGCATGAACGCCGCCGCCACGCGATCACCGACCTTGAACCGCGACACCCCCAGCCCGACGGCGGCGACCTCTCCGGCACCGTCCGAAAGCGGGACCGCGGGGAGGCCGATTTTCGGGTTATAGATCCCCTTCACCACCATCAGGTCGCGGAAATTCAAGGATGTGGCGCGGACCCGGACGGCGACTTCCCCGACGCCGAGGGTCGGCTCGGGAAGCTCGGCCGGCTTGAGACCTTCAGGTCCGCCGAGATCTTCGATGCGGAAGGCCTTCATGAGCGGGCTCCATGGATTGAGATGACCGATGACCGATGATCAATGGCCGAAGGCCCTGAAATAGAAACATTTCTATCGGTCATCGGCCATCGGCCATCGGTCATCAGTCATCAGTCATCGATCATCGGTTATCAGTCATCGGTCATCAGTCATCAGTCATCGATCATCGGTCATTATGCCCACCCGGAGGGCCAATGAAAAAACCCGCCGTCCTTCCGAGGGACGACGGGTTTCCGTGGATCTTAGCCGATCGGACGCGTTAAAACGCCTGGGTGTCGATCTTGCTCTCCTTGGCGAACTTTCGGAGCTTCTCCTGCGCCCGGGATTCGATCTGGCGGACGCGTTCCTTGGTGATCCCCAGTTCCTTGCCGAGCTGTTCCAAGGTCAAGGAACTGGAGCCGCCGATCCCGAAGCGTCGGACGAGGATCTGTCGTTCGCGGTCGTTGAGCTTGCCGAGCATTCCGGCGACCGCTTCTTGATTGCGTCGATGATCGCTTTCGCTTTCGTATTCGCCGGAGCGATGGTCGGCGGCGGCCTCGAACATCTCGTCGTGGCCCGTGACATATCGGTCGCGGCGGTTCTTTTCCTCGGGAATCGTCCTCGCGAAATTCTTCATGATCGCCCACGAGGCATACGTGCTGAACTTGAACCCCCGCGAGAAGTCGAACTTCTCCACGGCGCGGATCAGGCTCATGTTGCCGTCGCTGACGAGCTCGAAGAAGTTATTCGAAGGGCCGACCCGCTTCTTGGCGATCGAAACGACCAGCCGCAGGTTGGCGCGAATGATCTGATTCTTGACCGCGAGCGATTCTTCCTGAAGTCGCTCGATCTCGTCGAGCACCGAGCTTTTGGTACGCAACGGGTCGAGCCCTTCGCGAAGCTTTCCGGCGCGGTACTTGAGGTAATTCATTTTCCGGAACAGATGGGCTTCCTGTTCACGGTTGAGCAACGGCGCGTCGCCGTAAAGGCTCGCCAGGTAGGGCGGGAGGCCCGCCGGAGCCTTGGCCTTGGTCTGACGCGAGTTCGCGGGAGATTCGGGGACCGGGCCGAGGATCGTCGTGGCGGCGTTGGAATCATCGAAGCTCGCATCGAACATGACGTCGAGCTTCTGTTCGAGGATCCGGTTCGCACGCATCTCGTTCGCGGCCCGTTCCAGGCTCGCAACCGAGCGTCCGTATTGACGGGAGAGAACTTCAAGGGAAACCCCTCTTCGCCACTGACGATACACTTGACCCTTGGCCGTCTCGTCAAGAGGTGCCGGTCGCGACGACGGCCGCGCGCCTTCGGCCCGAGACGGGCGCGCCGGCGACGACGGCGATTCAAGAAGCATTCTCGGAGTGGCCATGATTGGGTCTCCCTTTCCTCAACGAAGCGTATGTCTGATCCGGCTTCCCGCCGGGTAATCTCCGCTCAATTACAGGTCGAGGTATCCTGCCGTGACGGCAAACCGATCACGAATCCGAACATCACATGGACAAAGGTTCGCAGCGGCGCCGTGCTCCTGAGCGTCTTGGCACGTAAGATCGATCCTTGCCAGGCGTTCAGCCAAAAATCCGCGAGTTCCCGGGCGTCAATCCGGTCGGAAATCTCTCCGACAGCCTGGGCTTGACGTATGCACGTTGCAAACCGCTCTGCCCAGCCCAAGAAAATTTCTTCCAACCGCACCCGGAAGGCCTCGTTCTGGTCGGCAAGCTCTTGACTCAAATTGCCGACGAGGCAGCCGTTGCGGCATTGCTGGGATTCGAGTTTTTCACAGGTTGATTCACTCAGCCTCCGGAGCCTTTCCAAAGGGCTCAGGTTCGGGTCGGACAAATGCCGGTCGATTTCCGCCGTGAAGCGGTCCACGAACCGGTCAAGAACCTGAAGGCCGAAATCTTCCTTGTTCTCGAAGTAATAGTAAAAGGATCCTCTGGGAACTCCCGCGACTTGAAGGATGGCCTCGATCCCGGAATGGTTGTAACCCCGCTCCAGGAAGATACGACGTCCCGCTTCCAGTAACGCGTCCCGGGTCGTTTCCTTACTCATCGCGACGCCCTCGAACGAACAACCCCCAACAACCGACCAGGTGTTATCGGCGTTTTCCAGCCGCAGGTTAATAATAGACCGGTCGTCTATAAAATCAAGCTGCAATTTTTGCATGCACTCAATGACAGTAACGCGAGATCGTTGAGCTGCATGCAAGTAATACGCGTCGGGGGCCCTTAAGGTTCGCGCTCCCGTTCGGAATTGCGGAGGACCGTCGGGTGACGAAGTCCGATCGCGGAGGCGTCCAGATTCCCGAAACCTTGATCCACAATCGCCTCAATATGCATCTTCTGTTGCTCCTCCGCAACATAACTCCCCTGTGGGTTGGGATTTCCGCGAACCACGCTTAGCGCATCGATCGGCTTCGTCTAGGGTGTTGAAGCTGCGGGTTACGGCTTGAGGCAATACGATCTGGAAACGTCCATGCCATCGGCCACGGTCGGTTAGGGCCTCGGGGGGGTGTCTGTCATGTTCCCTTGCACACTGAATGAGCGACTGGATTCGCTCATTGACGACTTGATTATGAACGGCGGAATTGAGGCCGCTTCGCTCGCATCGATCCTCATCGCCGCCAAGGACTCGCTGAAATGTGACTACCATGTCACGCTCTCGCGATGGGTCTGGGCTGCGGTGAATGAGATGAAGACGGAATCGTCTCCGAACCGCCTCGGAATCGAACTCGAAACGGCTCCAGTCCATCGGGAGCGGCAGACGGGC
>JAYUFP010000102.1:0-2512 GCA_043738665.1 Isosphaeraceae bacterium | reverse complement strand
GAACGGCCTCAAGTACGACCAGGACAAGGTCTTCGGCTCCGTCGACCTCCGCCGCGCGTTTGACCAGGTCTGGACCCTCGAAGCCAACGGCTTCGGCAGGAACGGCGAATGCGTCGGCCTCGACGTCAAGGCGATGCGGACGACGTCGGTCGAGGATTCGATGTTCCACCTTGCCCACTCCAAAACGATGTTCCTCCGCCTGCTGGAGATCGTCCGCGGCGTCGATAAGGCCAAGGTCGAAGAATTGCGTCTGCACCGGCGGTACGAGCAACTCGAAATGCTCGTGCTGAACGCTTTGACGGGAAAAAAGTGATCACGTCGCGATAGGCCCTTACGGTCAACTCCGGTCGCGAAGGATTCACTTCTTCGCGATCGGCTCCTTGTCGCGGGGCACGAGGCACCAGTGAATCGCCTCGATTTTCGAGAGCCCCGCGGGAACAGGTGGAACCCCGTCACGGGTCGAAACCAGGCGCTCGCGCAGCCGATCGAGGAGGCTGTCGAGCACTCCTCTCAAATCCTTGTTGCGGGAAAGATCGATCGATTCCCCGGGGTCGGCTTCCAGGTCGTAGAGCCTGACGTAAGGGCTGGGGTTCGGGTCCTCGGTCTCGTACCCGTCGAGACGTTTCCGACCGCCTGTGCCGACGATGAGCTTGTAATGCTCGCTCCGGACCATGGCCTCTTCGTTTTCGAGGTACTCGCTGAAAACGACGTCGCGCCCTTTCGCGGCGCCGTCTCCCCGGAGAAGCGGCACGTAACTCCGGCCGTGGAGGTTGGCCGGCGGGGCAACTCCCAGGAGTTCGAGAACGGTCGGGAAGAGATCGACGGATTCCACCATCGAATCGACCTTGCGTCCGGCCGGCAGGTGTCCCGGCCACCGCACGATCAAGGGGACGCGGACCGCCGGGTCGTAAAGGCAATGCTTCTCGAACCGGCCGTGCTCTCCCAGCATGTACCCGTTATCACCCATGTAGACGACGATGGTGTTCGGCGCGAGCCCTGTCTCTTCCAGCGCGTCGAGAACTCGGCCGACCTGACTGTCGAGGAACGAGAGCGACGTATAGTAAGCCGCTTGAACCCCCTGAACTTCCCGCCTCTTCAGACTCTGAAAGATTTTCGGCCGCTGAAGCCTGTCGGACGCCGAGATCGGAGGCACCGAGAAATCCGAGCGCCGA
This sequence comes from Isosphaeraceae bacterium, assembly GCA_043738665.1. Lineage (GTDB taxonomy): Bacteria > Planctomycetota > Planctomycetia > Isosphaerales > Isosphaeraceae > JAYUFP01. Next base: position 1,340 of record JAYUFP010000102.1, on the reverse strand, counting down.
TAGCGTTGCGGCCAGTCCCTCGGGAAATGGAACGGGGAGTGGGGGTCGTAAAAGCTCGTGACCAGGAAGAACGGTCCGTCCTTGTGGTTCCGGAGGTAGTCGACGGCCTGGTCCGCGAAAAACACGGAGTCCATCGCGGCCGCGGGAAGGCCCTCGGGACGGCAGGCCGCGTTGAGCCAGACGGCCGCGGGATCCTTGAACGGGTGCCAAGCGCGGCGGTGGTCCCCTCCCTCCGGCGGCTTCGCGGCGAGCCAATCGTTCCATTCGTGAAGATCGACGCGTTTTTCAAACCCGTGCTTGCTCAAGCTGTTGAAGTGCATCTTGCCGATCGCGGCGGTGTCGTATGCCGCCTTCCCGAGCCAGTCGCCCAAAGTGACCGCGGAATCGGGCAGGACGGTGGTGAGCCTGGTGACCCCGACTGCGTGCGGCAGCCGTCCCGTGATGAACGACTGCCGGCTCGCCGTGCAAACCGGCGCATTGCAGAACGCCCGAGTGAACCGAACACCTTGGCCTGCCAGTTTGTCGAGGCGAGGGGTCGCCTTCCGGGGGTCGCCGTCGATCCCGAGCGTCCCGCCACGGTGGTCGTCGGCTACAATGATGAGGAGGTTCGGGGGCTTGGCCGAGGCTTTCAAACGGTTGGAATCGGTGTGATGCTTCGAGGCCTGGATTCGAGGGACATCGACGTCCGATCGGATCAGGAACGACCCGAGGAAAAGGACGAACCAGAGCTGTTTCCGTAACGACGGCCCGCGGCGGGGAACGGATTGCGGCACGACTCCAGGCTGGTCAGTCACGTCGTGATGTCCGGATCGGGATGAAAGCGTCGCGCCAGGGCTCTCAAAGATCGCGCGAAACTCGCATTTTGTCAACGTCAGCCCGATCAAGCGATGTTAACGATCAATAGCCCGATCGCTCACAACCTTCAGCCGCGTCACGGGATCTTCCTTCCTCCGGAAGAGGATCGAGACGTCGTCGCGGTACAGGATCTCCCAGCGCGGGTCGTTGCTCAGGCGCCGCGTCAGGTCGCGTTCGGGACGGACCCAGACGAGTCCGATCCGCTCCCGGTCGCGGATCTCGTCCCAATCCGGTCCGCCCGCCAAAGCATTCAGGTAGTGAAGGATGAACGGCTTGCCGTAGAGTTCGAAACGGTCGTCGAGATAGACTTTCCGTCGAGGACGACTGCCCGCCGAGATCATTCCGCCCCAATCCTGCTCGTGGAAAAGCGGTAACTCCGAAGACTGTTCGTCGAGCGCGGTGAGCGCCGAGAGCGGCCAGACCTTGGGGTCAAAACCGCCGAGCGTGACGCCGAACGCCACCGCGATCATCAGCACGACCCCCGC
>JAYUFP010000101.1:0-2515 GCA_043738665.1 Isosphaeraceae bacterium | reverse complement strand
AGGAATAGTTGATAGTTGATAGTTGATAGTTGATAGTTGATAGTTGATAGTTGTCAGTTGTCAGTTGTCAGCGGCTAGGGTTCTCCGTTCGCGAAAGTCGAACGACACACCCAACGGGAGAGCGACGATGGCGGTACCGAGTTACAAGGATTTGATTGTCTGGCAAAAGGCGATGGACCTGGTCGTCGAGGCCTACAGGATCACGACGAGATTTCCGACTGATGAGCGATTCGGCCTCACGATACAGATTCGCAGGGCCGCGGTGTCGGTTCCGAGCAACATTGCGGAAGGGCAAGGCCGCGGTCCAACGCAGGACTTCATTCGTTTTCTCAGCATTGCTCGGGGCTCGTTGCAAGAAGTCGATACCCAGCTCCTGCTGGCCGCGCGTCTCGGTTTTTTGCCGCAGGGCGACTACGATCGACTCGCTGATCTGATCGTCGAAGTGGCGAAAATGATTAACGGGCTGATCCGCTCAATCTCGACTAACAACTAAAAACTAACAACCATCAACTATGTTGAACGCCGTCATTCGCCTCGCCCTGACCCATCGCACGCTCGTGTTGGCGGCGTGCCTCGTCGTTCTCGTGTACGGCGGTTACCTGAGTACCACGTTGCCGATCGACGTCTTCCCCGATCTCGACCGGCCTCGCGTCGTGATCCTGACCGAGTGCCCCGGCCTCGCCCCGGAAGAGATCGAATCCCTCGTCACTCAGCCCGTCGAGATCGCGCTTCTCGGTGCGTCCGGCGTCGAGGCCGTCCGCAGCCAGTCGAGTCAGGGGATGAACGTCATTTACGTCGAGTTCAGTTGGAAGACGGACGTGCGCTACGCGCGCCAAGTGGTGGCCGAGCGGCTGGCCACGGTCACGATGCCACCCGGCATCCGCCCGCAAATGACGCCGCCGTCTTCCATCATGGGACAGATTCTGCACCTCGGGATTCACCGTCGCAAGGGACCGCAAGGAGGCGACCTCGCGGCAATCGGCCAGACCGGGCTCATGGCCGAGCGGCTGGCGAGCCCGGTTGCGTCAGCACCGGGAGTTCAACCCCAGTACACGCTGGCCGTCTGGCGTCCCCGCGATCGCAATCGGCCTGAAACATGGGAGCGCGTTGAGGTCCAGAACCCTGCCTGGGACGGGTCCACACCGGGGCGGACCGCGACGTTCGTCCACGGCGGGCGGTCCCACGCGGTGACGTTTCGTACCCCGCTGGAGGAGCGGATGGACTTGCGGACCGCGGCCGACTGGCTGATCCGACCGCGGCTCCTTCAACTCCCGGGGATCGCCGAGGTGATCGTCATGGGCGGGGACAAGAAGGAGTACCAGGTACTGGTCGATCCCCGCAAGTTGCAGGAGTACACCGTCTCATTGCAAGAGGTCGAGGCGGCGATCCTGGCCAACAACCTGAACGCCAGCGGCGGGTTCATCGAAGAGGGTCAGACGGAGCGACCGGTGCGGGTGATCGGCCGGCTGGGGCCGTTGCCTGACAAGGTCGTGGCCGATCTCCTCAAGGTCGTGGTGAAGGTGAACCCCGAACGGGCCGTGCTGCTCGGCAACGTCGCCCAGATCGAGGAAGGCCCGGCTCCGAAGCGGGGCGATGCGAGCATCGACGGCAGTCCCGGCGTCATCCTGACCATCGTCAAGCAACCGCACTTCGACACCCGGAAACTCACCGATGAGGTGAAGGCCGCCGTGCGCGAATCCGAGGCCGCGCTCCCCGCCGACGTCGTGGTTCAGACCGAACTGTTCCAACTGAAGAGTTTCATCGACCGCGGCGTGTACTACGTCGAGGAGGCGCTCGTCATCGGGGCCATCCTCGTCGTGATCGTCTTGTTCCTGTTCCTGCTGAACATTCGCACCACGTTCATCACTCTGACCGCGATTCCTTTGTCGCTCGTCCTCACAACACTGGTGTTCCGGCTGATCGGATTCATCACCGGCCAGGAACTGAGCATCAACGTCATGACGCTCGGAGGGATCGCGGTGGCGATGGGCGAGTTGGTGGACGATGCCATTGTGGACGTGGAGAACATCTACCGCCGATTGGGCGAGAACAGCGCCTTGCCCGAACCCAAGCCCGCCCTCGTCGTCGTGTACCAAGCCAGTCGAGAGATCCGCTCCGCCATCGTGTTCGGGACGGCGGTCGTCATCCTCGCGTTCCTGCCGCTCTTCGCACTCTCCGGGGTCGAGGGCCGGTTGTTCGTGCCGCTCGGCATCGCCTACATCGTGTCGATCCTCGCCTCGCTGGGCGTGTCGCTGACCGTCACTCCGGTGCTGTCCTACTACCTGATGCCCAAGTCGGGCTCGGGCCATGGCCACCGCGACGGCCCGCTCTTGCGCGTCTTGAAATGGATGGCCGGCTTCTTCATTCGCTTCAGCATGCGGCACGCTGGCATCCTGCTCTTGCTAACGTGGATCGCGGTCGGCGTCAGCGTCTGGAAACTGAGCCGGCTCGGGGCGGACTTCCTGCCAAAGTTCGACGAGGGAAGCGTGCAGGTGAACGTCGGCCTCCCCGGCGG
>JAYUFP010000100.1:0-2520 GCA_043738665.1 Isosphaeraceae bacterium | reverse complement strand
TCTCACTTTGTAAAAACCCCTCCCTCTGAGCGCAAGGCCGGGGAGAGGGCGATCCTCGCGACTCGTTCCCACGGTCCTCCGTGGGAATATCGTCCCCGACGCTCCGCGTCGTCCGGCCTCCGCGGAATCCGGACGCGGAGCGTCCAAGACGGCATTCCCACGGCGGACCGTGGGAACGAGGACGATTTCCAGCCTTCTGTCGGCTCATTGTTTTTTTCGCGGACAGGCCGTCAATGACCCGGCCCGTCACCCGCATTCGGGAAATCACCCGTCTAAGATCGACGATATCCGCTCGCGCCCGGCTTTCGAAACGAAAAACGGCCGGCGCGAGGCGTTTCGATCACGCCCGCATCCGGCCCTTCGTGTTTCGGGTTGGGAATGAAGCCCCTTCGAGTTACTTCCCGGCGCGTCGGCGACGGTCGGTCAGGATCAGGACGCCTCCGGAGAGGAGAGTCATCGCGCTGAGGATCGAACCCGGGTCGATCTCGGGAACGTGCGGCGGGCAGACGCCGGCATGCGCGGTCACGGCCATGGCCGACAGGACCAGGGCAAGGCCGGCGGCGGTTCGGAGGGCTCGGAGCGTCATTTTCATCATGGAATACCTCTTCGCGGGAGTTCGTCAGGTCGGTACGGTTCGGGGAGACTTCCGCCGTGGCGCGTCGCCAGGGTCGGCCCCTTTGATCCTTCGGGGTCGATCGAGACCGGCGGAACGACCGACCCCTTTGTCCGCGGTCATTTGTGCGGACCGGAGTCTGGTCGTGATCCTCGGCTCTTTCCTATCCTAAGTAAGCGATTGCCCCCTTGCGAGGTTCGTTGCCGAAAGGTGACCGCCCCGGCGCGCAGGGGTTGTCGAGAATCAACGAAGGACGTTCCTCGAAAACCACGGGGAATCGATTCCGGTCGGGAAAAGGATGACGTCGGATCACGTTACGATCGCCCGGGCCTTGCGGGGTATTGGCGGCGGTTCTTGCCGTATGGCGACTGTCTTGCGGTTTCTTCAGGTCGGTTCTTTTCGTCCGAACGATCCCATAGAATGCCCGGTGATTCGGACACCTCACCCCCATTCGCGGAGGCCGTTCATGCGATCGCTGGTCCTGGCCTTTTCCGTCCTGTTCGCGACCCCCGCCTTCGGCGACGACGGCCTTTCGCTTTTCGACGGCAAGACCCTCGACGGCTGGGTTGCCGAGGGGGCGTCGACTTACGACAAAGAGGGTAAGACCTTGCCCGTCTGGACCGTTTCCGAGGGCCGGATTCTCTGCGCGGGGAAGGGGTTCGGGTTCCTCCGCTACGACAAGCGGGAGTTCGCCGATTTCACCTTCCACGCCGAGTTCAAGATGGCACCCAAGTGCAACAGCGGGCTCGGCGTGCGGACCACGGTGTTCGACCCAAAGGCCTCGCGGGCGACCCGGCCTTCGATTTACTCGTATGAGATCCAGCTCATCGACGACGCCGGCAAGGCCCCGGACGTCCATAGCAGCGGTTCGCTCTACCGATACGTCGCCCCCAGCGAGAGCGCCCTCAAGCCCGCGGGCGAGTGGAACACGATCGAGGTGACCTGTGAAGGCCCGAAGGTGCGGATCGTCTTGAACGGCAAGAAAGTGGTGGACGTGGATCAGTCCAAGGTGGACGCGATCAAGAATAAACCCATGAAAGGGTACGTCTGCCTCCAGAACCACGGCGGCACGATCGCCTTCCGAGAAGTGAAAATCCGTGAGATCAAGGCGGGAGCCGAATGATGAAGTGGTTATCCCGATCGGGGTGCCACGGGTCGTACCCGAACAGTGTCTTGGGGCAGGCGACGGGAAACGCACACTGATCGAGTACGACCCGCGGCACCCTGCGCGGTGTCCTCTCCGGGGCTAAGAGTCCGTCCCGAAAGGAAATGGCTAGGAAATGGCGGATGGCGGATCGGAAAGAGCGAATGCGGCGTTTTCCCGCCGGTTTTCTCGCATGAACCTCGTTCCCACGCTCTGCGTGGGAATGCCGTCCTGGACGCTCCGCGTCCGCATTGGGTCGCGAGCCGGCGACCCGGAGTCTGACCCCGATGCTGGGCGCGGCTCTCCCGGCTCACCCCCGCGGGATGTTGATTGCAGGGACTCGATCCGCAGAGGGCGGGGTCGTGAGACCCTCGCCCGGCACAAGCAACATCCGGCGCCGAAACGCGGACGCGGAGCGTCCAGGAGGGCATTCCCGCGCGGAGCGTGGGAACGAGTGTGATTCGTCCGTCCGGCATTCGCCATCCGTGTTTCGTGCTTCGTGTTTCGTGTTTCGTGTTTCTCGTTCAACCGCCGCCGCTCGGCCTCGGCAAGAATGGCAGCAACTGCCTGGCGAATCCCGGGAGCTGGCGGGTCTGGATGTAGATCGTTCCCGGGCCTCGGTAACGGCAGACGAAGCCTTCGCCGGAGAGTGCCGAGGTGAGCATTCCTTTGAGAAACCCGCCGACCCCCGAGGTCTGCCCCGTCGCCTTTTCAAGCTTGTAATCGACCGAGCCTTCAAAGGCGACGATGTGCCCGGTGTCGA
>JAYUFP010000099.1:0-7804 GCA_043738665.1 Isosphaeraceae bacterium | reverse complement strand
ACGGGGCGAGTACGACCCGTGGCACCCTTTCCCCTCGAAGACAGCCGCTAACGACCACGGTTTTTGCTCAACTTATTGCTTCGCTGCGCCTTAGCTCGCCCCGGACTCGGGCGACTGAAAGGACGACCCGATGAGCACTCCGTCAGTGGCGGACACGATCCCGGCGCGCGCGCTCAATCAAGTCAGCTATTGTCCTCGGCTGTACCACCTCGAATACGTTGATTCAGTCATGCCGACTAATGAATATGTCGAGGACGGCCTGTTCCGGCACCGGCGGGTCAACGACCCGAAACTGGAGAACCGGACCCGCAAGGACGGCGACATCCTCAACACACGTAGCGTCCGGATCAGTTCGGAACGACTGGGCATCTCCGGCAAGCTTGACCTCCTTGAAGAAAAGGGCGGCGAGGCGCGGCCGATCGAGTACAAACGATCCGCCGCGCCAACCGACGACCTTGGACAACCAACCGCATATGAAAATGACGCCATCCAAGTTTGCGCACAGGGCATGCTCCTCGAAGAAGAGTTCGGCACGTCCGTCCCGCGCGGAGTCCTCTACTACATCGGCTCGAAAACTCGCGTGGACGTTCCCTTTGACGAAACGCTCCGTGCAAGAACCCTCGCCGCCATCGCTCTGATTCGCGACCTCTCCGCGAAAGATACCCCGCCCGCGCCTTTGGCCGACGAACTGCGGCATCGATGCTTCGGGTGTTCGTTGAACACCATCTGTCTCCCCGAGGAAACTCTCTTCGCGACCCGCCATCCCGAGCCCGGCCCCCAACCTCCCGGCGCAATTGTTCGAGTAATCCCTCAAAACGACGACGGCGCGATCCTGTACCTCCAAGATCCCGGTTCACATGTCGGGAAAAGGAGCGAGCTCCTCGTCGTACGGCTCCACAACAAGGAGATCAACCGAGTCCCGATCGCGTCGATACGCCAAGTCGTCGTCGTCGGCAACGTCCAGGTCTCGTGGCCTACGACATCGCCGACCCCAAGCGACTCCGTAAGGTCGCCCGAGCTTGCGAAGATTTCGGTCTACGCAAACAATACTCAGTGTTTTTTTGTCGACTATCCGCCACGGACCTGGTACGAGTACGCAGTCGGCTCCATGAAGTGATCGATTTGGACCGCGACCAGATCCTGTTCATCCCGTTGTGTAAAAGATGCGCCGACCAAATCGAGACCCTCGGGCGGCCGATCGAGCCGCATGACGCTCGGGACGTGGTGATTGTGAGCTGAATGGGGTCTCGGAACAGAGAGTCACATGATGAAAGCAATCGAGTTTCGTAGCACATTCGAGACGCTCAATGGCAATCCACCGTTTCCCTGGCAGGAAGCTCTCTATAAACGATTCGTCTCCGGCGACATTCCTTCCTCCTGCGCTTTGCCCACCGGTCTGGGAAAGACCTCCGTCATGGCGGTCTGGCTGATTGCGTTGGCGAACCACCGGGAGAAGATCCCTCGCCGATTGGTGTACGTCGTAAACCGACGTACGGTCGTCGATCAAGCGACGGACGAGGCAAGAAAATACCGGCTGAAGCTGCCGGGGGATCTCTCAGAGGCTCTGTCGAGTCTGTGCGCCGAAGCGGAAAAGGAACCCACTCCTCTCGCGATTAGCACCCTTCGTGGACAGTTCGCCGACAAACGTGAATGGTCGGCCGATCCGTCGCGTCCGGCGATCATCGTTGGAACCGTGGACATGATTGGCAGCCGTCTTTTATTCAGTGGCTACGGCATCGGGTTCAAATTGAAGCCACTCCATGCCGGGCTTCTTGGGCAAGACGTGTTGCTCGTCCATGATGAGGCGCACCTTGAGCCCGCATTCCAAGACCTGCTCGTGGCGATTCGTCTCGAACAAGAGCACCGCAATGAGTTCCGGCGATTCCATGTGATGGAGTTATCGGCCACATCGCGCGGCAGCGAGGTATTCGGACTAACCGACGAGGATCGATCCAATCCGGAAGTCAAGAAACGCATTCTGGCCAAGAAATCGATTCACCTGCTCGAGAACGATGACGAAAAGAAGCTGCCAGACCTGCTCGCCGAACTTGCATTGTCACACAGGGAATCCAATCGAGCCGTACTCGTGTTCGTGCGAACTGTCGAGGCTGTTGAGAAGATCGCTGAGAAGTTGCGGAAGGCAAACCAAGACGTCGAGATGCTCACTGGGACGCTCAGGGGGAAAGAACGAGATGAACTGGTTGACAATCCGGTCTTTCGTCGCTTCTTACCGGGAAACGATGCAGGCGGAGAAACAGTCTACCTTGTCTGTACGAGTGCGGGCGAGGTCGGTGTGAACATATCGGCAGATCACATGGTCTGCGATTTATCGACTTTCGAGAGCATGGCCCAGCGCTTCGGTCGAGTCAACCGCTTCGGTGCCCGCGATGATACCCGAATCGATATTGCCTACCCCACCGCCTTCGGCAAGAAAGATATGGACAGCAAGGGCAAGATCGATGATCTCGGCCTGCGGCGACAGAAGACGCTGGACCTGTTACGTAAACTGAACGGAGACGGCAGCCCAGACGCTTTGAGCAAACTTAAATTGGACGAACGGCTCGCTGCTTTCAGTCCGACGCCCACTACTTTGCCTACGTCGGACATCCTTTTCGATACCTGGGCTCTCACGAGCATCGAAGGCAAACTGCCGGGACGTCCTACGGTAGAAGCCTACCTGCACGGGCTAAGCGACGACGATCCGCCGCGAACCACGATCGCATGGCGGGCGGAAGTTGAAGAATTGACCGAAGCGATTCTGAGTCAGAACAAACTCAAGCCAGCCGACGTGCTTGACCTGTACCCTCTGAAGCCGCATGAGGAACTGAGCGCTCCGACGTATGGAAGGAACAAAGTTTTCGAGCAATTGGAATTAATTTCCGCACGCGACTCGAAGAGGAACTCTGACAAACGACTCTCGGCTTGGGTGATCGACCCGGACGGTTCGGTCACGATATATCCGCTGGAAAAGCTTGTCGAAAAGGACAGACAAAATAATCCCCGGATTGAGCTTGGCGGTCGCACGGTCATGCTACCACCGCTCGCAGGTGGTTTCAGTAAAGGGATGCTCAAAGGCGACGAACCGTTTTCTGAAGCGATCGAATATGACGTGTCCGATCAATGGTATGTGGATGCGGCGAAGACCGTCAAGTCTCGAATTCGAGTGTGGAAGGACGACGAAGGATTTGCCGAGAAAACCAAGGACATGCGACTGATCCGACGGATCGATATCCCTTCCGATGGTGACAATGAAGACGCCGAAGGTTCTTCTTGGCACTGGTTCACTCGGCCCAAGACTGCCGACGACTACGGGTCGAAAATCGCGGAATTACCGATAACCTGGCAAGATCACACGACGGATGTCGAGCACGGAGCCAAAAAGTTGGCCGACGTCTTGTTGAAGAGTCACCCTGACTTGCACCAGGCATTGGTTCTCGCCGCCCGATTCCACGATCTCGGAAAAATGCGTGTCAAATGGCAACGAGGCATCGGTAACCCTAAGCCGGAAGACTGGCACGCCAAGTCGGGCAAAGGTTGGAAAGCCATCGAGACCAGCGACTACCGCCACGAATTCGGCTCGCTGCTCGACGTCGAGGGTCAACCTGAGTTCCAGAGTCTGAGCGACGATCTGAAACAACTGGTCCTGCACTTGATCGCAGCTCACCATGGCCGTGGACGCCCGCATTTCCCGCAGGAAGAAGCCTTCGATCACGAGCCCAAGGGTAAGAAGGACGTTATCGTCATGGCGTCCGAGGTGCCTCAACGATTCGCTCGTCTGCAACGCAAGTACGGCCGCTGGGGATTGGCCTATCTGGAGTCGCTGCTCAGAGCCGCCGACTATGCGGCGAGTGCCGCTCCCTCCTTGACGAAGAAGGATCAAGCATGAACGACCCCGAGCCGAGTATCCGAGTTAAGGTCGATCCGACCAATCCGGGGCAGTTCTTCGCATGCTGCGGACTACTGGAGTTAGCGGATCGGCTGTGGCCGGGGGCGGAGGGCTGGTTCGAAAGGGGGGAGTTCGGTATTGCGTGCGGGGGGACGCTGCAAGATTTACTTACGGCGGCAAGGGCAACTAAATTTGCCGGCGCTGAGAGTGAAGATGATGTAGATGACGAAAACTCCGATGACCATGAAGACGATGGGATTGTTGAGCCTCTTTTAATCGAGTCGCCTGTTCGACTTCGCTTGGACTGGTGGGCGGACAAATCGATCAAGACTTGGGCCGGCTCGATGAACGTTCGCCTCATCGCGATGGCCATGTGTAGCGGAATCGATGTAGAACATCGCGATCCGCTCAACCAGTCCGAGATTGTCTTCGATCCGCCGAAGCTCGCAACTACGAGGGCGGGCAAGATGAAACAACCAAAACGGAAAAAACGTGAACCATTCTACTTCGATGCTCGCAGGGGGCCGAACGCCCACTCTCGTGATATCGGTTTCTCGCCCAATGATCTCGCAATGAAGACAACCGCTTCCCCTGCGGTCGAGTTTTTCTGCCTCGTTGGACTTCAGCGTTGCCGTCCGGCTCCAACTCCGCGTGCTCGAGTATTCAACTACTTCATGTGGAGCAAGCCACTCGTTGTTTCGCTATTAGCGCCAGCCGTCAGTGGTCTGCTGACCGGCATCCGCGGTTGTGGATACCGCTTCGAGAACTGCTTCCGTAGCGGTCAGAAGAAGCTCAAGGCTTATTCCCCAGCTGTACCCTTTGGAGAACCCGATGAGTGACCTGGCAAAGTTCGACCACTACCTGAAGGATGACGGCCCCGCGGCACTTGTCATCCGCGAACACCTCATGCCCGTCGAAGGGAACGATGGTGTGCTATTCCCGGCCACTTTTGCCGCTGGCGACGGGTTCCGCGGCGGGTACAACATTGACAGCGACCCGAACGGCAACAACGTATGCCTGATCGATAGTGTTGGCTCGCAGGCGAACCGAATCGAACCACTTTTCGCCGAGGAGAAGTACAGGTCGCTCGTCCCACAGATTGTAGTGCAAGCCGGTGAGAAAGAAGTGAACCTCTTGGAAGCCGGACACCGCGCAGGCGATGCCATCGTTCGCTGTTCGGAGCTGCAACTGACACTGAAGGACGCATTCAAGGCGGACTTGAAAGGCGATGCCGAACCCCTGGCGAAAATTGCTCCAACTTCGCTTGTGTTCGGCGTGTGGGATTCGCGCGACACTCAAGCGAAGCGACCCCGGTTGGTCGCATCCACAATTCGGGCGTACAACGTAATGGAACTCACGCGTCACGCACAGTTCGTCCCTGCCGTGGACTACGTCGGAGAGGGAATCCTCGAGGAACCCACCGATTTGAAGGACGCTGAGGGTAAAGTCAAAGGCAAACATCCCTTCGCCCAACGGGGCTTTACTCACATTCCAGTCACGAAGTTCGAAAACACTCATGGCGGTGTGATCGCTCATGGTGGCGTCCGTCGCGATGCGACCCTGGGCCTCGCCGCCCTTCGACTTCTCTTTGCCGGCAAGGATGAAAAGAAGACGCTCGCTCTACGACGCTACATTCTCGGCCTGGCTCTCACCGCGTTCACTTACAACCCGTCTCGCTACTTGCGGCAAGGTTGTTTGCTCGTCCTCGATCCCGAACAGCCGAGTGAGTTCGTCGAAGTTCATTCGACCGGTGAGCGCAAGCCCGTCAGACTGACGCACGAAGAGGCTCACACCTACGCGATCGCGGCAGCCAAGGCATTTGGCGTCGGTGAGAGCAAGACCGTCCGATTCGATAAAGAGCGGGCAAAGAAGGATGTGACCGGCGAGAGCGAAACCAAGCCGAAAGCCAAGAAGGGGAAAAAGACCGAAAGAACGGAGGCTGGCTGATGCCGAACCTCCTCTGCATCTCCGTCCGTTTCCTTCAGCCGATGAGCCACGGCCGTGGCGACGGCGGCGAACCCGAATGGCCACCGTCACCCCTTCGTGTCTTTCAGGCGCTCATCGCGGCGTCCGCCGCCCGGTGGAACGAGCGGGCACGCCTCGCATACGCTGCGCCGGCCCTTCGCTGGCTGGAACGGCAATCCGTACCCTCGATTGTCGCCGCTGTTGGCGAACGTTCACAGGTCAAATATCGGCTGTATGTACCAGATAATACGGGTGATCTTGCAGCCGGTACGTGGTCTCGCGGCGATGCAACGAAAATCGTCAAACGCACCGAAAAAGACATTCGCCCCACCCACCTGAAACTAGGGGAAGGCGCAGTCCATTATCTCTGGCGACTTTCCGATCCCAACCCCGAATTCGAGCAACACAAGGAGGTTCTCTCCGCCGCCGCTCGCAGCATCACGCATCTTGGCTGGGGCATCGACATGGTCGCGGCCAATGCGTCGGTCATTACCGAAGCCGATGCAAAAAAACTCTCGGGTGAACATTGGCGGCCGTCCGAAGGCCAATCCGGAACCAGCCTCCGCGTCCCCGTGGTAGGAACGCTGAACGCCCTCATCGACAAGCACAACTCGTTTCTCAATCGACTCGGTCCAGAGGGCTTCAATCCCGTGCCGCCACTCTCCGCCTTTCAAGTCGTCGGCTACCGCCGGGCGACCGACCCGCCCCAACGCCAATACGCCGCGTTCACCCTCCTCAAGCCGGATGCCGGCGGGATGCGATCCTTCGACACGACGAGACGCACTCGTGAGGTCGCAGGCATGCTGCGATCCGCAGTCGCCCGCGTCGCTCACGATCAGGACCGGTCCAACGAGTGGATCAATGTTTTCGTCCACGGCAAAACGCCCGACGGCCTACACCCCGCAAGCGGCGAAACAAGTCCCGATCGCTTTCAATATCTCCCACTTCCGACGATCAATTTCGGGCTCGGTCGCGTGGAAACCATTCGCCGCGTCCTGATCGCGGCTCCGTCTCATTGCGGGAAGGATATCGCGTGGGTCCGACGCACTTTGTCAGGTGAAGAGTTGAAGAACGAGAATGGCGATTCGGAGGCCCTCCTCACCATCCTTCCCGGCTCGGATTGGGTGCTGCAACAGTACATCGCGCCTTCGAGAATCTGGTCCTCGGTCACGCCCGTGATTTTGCCCGGACACGACGACGGCAACCTTGACAAGGCGAGCAGGTTGCTCAAAACCGCCTTCGTGCAAGCCGGTTACCAAAAGGAACTCCTGGATCAGACCGTCCTGGAATGGCGTCGCGTCGGCTTTCAGGCCGGGGTCGATCTGGCCTGCCGTTACTGGCCGCCCGAGAACCTCAATCATCACCCGCGCTATCATGTTCTCGTAACGTTCCCTCATCCCATCTCCGGGCCGCTTGTCGTCGGCAGCGGCCGGTTCCGCGGATTCGGATTGTTCGCCGCCTTCGGTAGCTAAAGCGCACAGATCACTTCCAAGTTCCGTCAGAGCGCTTCGACCTCATTCGAACTTTCTCGCGAAAGATCGATCGAACGCAGGGTCTCGAGCCACCATTCGCCCCGCCTCGATTCTTCTTCCTTGGCCATCGGTCATCGGCCATCGGCCATCCCCGAGTCTCGAGCCACCATTCGCCCCGCGAGAGCCGGGGTGGTAGAATCCATCGACGCACGAGTTTGCGCCCCAAGTTCCTTGGCAATTCGGAAGTTAGGACAAAAAAGCCCGGAGACCCCCTCTCGCGTGACGCAACTCGTGAATTCTTCGAGGGTTGTGTTTCTAGACAAGTTCTCCATCAACTCTCCGACCCGTCTTCGAACCCAACCTCTCGCGGAGGGTATCGTAAGTTGTTACAAGAGAGAGAGTCACGAGGGCGGCCCTTTTCCACGACCCCATCGTCGTGGCCCCATTGAAGCGAGTTCCAGGCCGGCCCCGAAGACTTGCA
>JAYUFP010000098.1:0-21801 GCA_043738665.1 Isosphaeraceae bacterium | reverse complement strand
CTTGTCCCGGTTGAAAAGTGGGATCGAGTTCAAGTTCCCTAACTCCTCGACGACAAGCTGACCGTCCTGACCGTATTTCAGGGTGATTGACGAACCTTCAGGGATGGGTTGGTCGTCAACCGCCGTTACCGTCCAGTTTCCCGCCATACCCGGCCCATCTTCGGCCGTCCCGTCCTGGTCAGCGCAGCCGACGAGACAGAGTCCCAGAACAAGAGCCACAGCCATCCTGGGCAACGTTTTCACGCGTGGATTCCCTTGTCGAGGAACCGAAAGAAACGGTCTGGACGTCTCGAGCGCGACGGGCGGACGATCCGGCGATTCAGCACAAACAGCGGGACGGCGGCTTGGCATTCGCTTCAAGGACCTGACGATTTTTCGAGTGTGATCCAGCGAGGCGATCCCCACGCGGGGTTGCCGTCGCCTTGTTCGGCGCTGAAACAGAAGGAGCAAGTCTCGCCGGGCGTGGCATCATCGTCGGTGTAGTTGAGCGTGACGTCCCGCGTTCCGGGCTCCGTTGTATGCACAATTTTGTCGTTGCGAATGATATGAACACGGGCGACGGGGGCGGCACCCTGGACCTTGATCCTCAACGTGGGCCGGCCCGTCGTCGGGAGCACGTTTCTCATCATATGTCTGCCCGAACGCACGTCAAGCAAAATATTATCAGTCGACGCGTAGCAATGACGCTTCTTGAACGCATCGATGATTGCGGCACGGCTTGTGTCCTCCGCCAGGACTATGGCGTAACGTAGATGCGTACTCACATGATCGCTTGAACTTTCGAACCCGAGGCGCTAACCCTTTTTTAGGGCTTTCCAAACGAACCTTTTGGGCAGAAACCCGCCGATCTGAGTCGCCACAGTCGGCGAGCGCGGGGCGTCCGGGTGCTCGTAATTGTGGCGGTGACCTTTATGATCGAAGCCGTTGCACGTCCGCCGATTCGTTGGAATGCACCGAGGCCGCCGCCGCGGGCAGGGGTGCCACATCGGCTGTGAAGCTGAAATTTGTTAAGGTCCATTGGGCGGCAGGACACGTTGCGAAAAGGTCGTCTTCGAAGCGAGTCTGGGCGTTCTGCCGGTGGTCGCTGCCGTGGACGATCAGGAATCCGTCCTCGTCGGGAACGACGGCCGGGCGGTTGT
Source organism: Isosphaeraceae bacterium (assembly GCA_043738665.1). GTDB lineage: Bacteria > Planctomycetota > Planctomycetia > Isosphaerales > Isosphaeraceae > JAYUFP01. The sequence continues at coordinate 20,662 of JAYUFP010000098.1, read as the reverse complement.
CGATCAGGTTGGTCGAGTTAAAAGGCGAGCGCATGGGGATGGTGGCTGATCTCATGTCTGAGGATGGCCCGCCGGAACTGTGGCGTCGCCTGTTTGGCGTTATGCCCCGGCTCGAACATCACCACGTACTGGCACGGGTATTTCGGCCCACCAAGTCGGTGTTCGGGAAGTCCTGGGCCGCCTCGGGTGCAAATCCACATGGTCGTACCCGTCCGAGCATCGCTCTACGGGAGACAGCGGTAAACTAATTTCTCACCATTTGCCCGACATGAGCGGAGCCAGTTTTTCTTTCCGTCGGGTCATGTCCGTGACACTTTGGAACGATCGTCTTTGAGCAAAGGCGACTCTGAAAAAAACATCCCGCGAAAGGGGCAACCCGTCTTTCGTGGACTGCGTTCGACACGCCGACGGATCATCGCAGAGAGGAGAACATGCGCTTCCGTGCTTTCATGGGCTCGCCGGGAAAGGGCTGGAGGGCTCTTGCGATGTCGAGGAACGCTTGCTGGGCCTTGCTGCCCGCGCCGTCGTCGACCTCATCGATCGGTATCCCTTGCGTACGCGCGGGGCGGAAGAGTTTGGTTGCGTTGGGAATGGTCCAGCTCACCTCGGTCTTGAGTAGTTCCTCGGCCTTCTTGAGGCTGATCTCCGAAAGAGGGGACGTCGACCGATTGACGACCAGCCGCACCTTTTCGGTGAGTCCTTCAAACTGGCGGAGGTACTGGAGCATGCGGACGGTGTTCCGCGTGCAGTTCAGGTTGAGCTGGAGGATCACCAGGATGATGTCGGCCATCTCGAAGGCGAGAAAGTCGGTGACCTGCATCCCTTTGCTCGTATCGATCACGACCGTGTCGAACGAATCCTTGAGGAGGTCGAGCACGCGTTGCAGCTCGTCGGGGGAGAGTTTCGCCGCGTCTTCCATCGAGACCGGGTGTGGCAGCACGTAAAGGCCGCAAGGGTGACGGGGGAGCCAGCGCTTCAGGAGCGCCGAGTCCATCTCGTCGATATTACGGACGACCACTTCCAGCGAGTTGTCGGGGACGACGGCGAGTGACTCCTCCAGCGACCCGAAAAGGAGGTCGAAATCGACGAGGACCGTGTCGCGCCTGGAGAGCTTCGCAAGACTCGTGGAGAGGTTGACGGCCATTGACGTGCAACCGATTCCTCCCCCCGCCCCGGTCACGGCGATCACTTGAGGACCGCGCGGTCCGTCGGCGACACGGCCTTCAGTTCGAGGACAAACTCGCCCCAGCATCTCGACGATCTCGATCATCGAGGCGGGAAGGGGCAGGAATTCGCGGGCCCCGGCGCGGACGCTCTGGAGAATCGTCGCTCCGTCGGAATTCGTGCTCGCCGGCACGATCGCGATCCCAGGGTGACTCCGCGACGCCAACTCGACGAGTTCCAGGGCCTGCTCAAAATTGTCGTCGAGAACGATGATGGCGAGGTCGGGAGCGAGCGTCGCGATCCGCTTGAAGCCGGTCTGATACGCGTGGCAGACCTCGACCAGCTCGATCTCCGAAACGGTTTCAAGCTGGCGCTGAAGATCCTGCCTCGATCGGGCGTTCGGAACCACGATAACAACTCGGACCGCGTCCTTCATGGTCGCCTCGTCACGGCCGGGATTGAGACCCATGGGCAGCTTTCGTCAAGTGGGACGAACGAGCCCCAAGCGTCAAGAAACCGGAAGGTTTAGTAAGAGCATCCCGCCCCCCAATCGTGAGAGCCGGGGACGAAACCGGCCGGGCGAATTCCGGTCCCGACCGATCCTTCCTTTTAGCAGCTTAGGTCGAATTCGTGCGTGTCGTGAATTTTGCGACCCAAGTGGGATGGCGTCGAGTCCGCGTCGGGGTTTTCGGCGAGTTGAAGGCGGACGTCGAACCAGTCCGGGGCGTGGGACGATCGATAGGCCAGGTGGGCGCCGTTGAAGATCGCGATGCAGACGCACGCGAGCCAAACGGAGCGTGTCCAGGCGCGTCGGTCCGGAATGCCCCCGAGGAAAGTCGCGGCGTCACGGCCGGGGGAGTCGGAGATCAGGCTTCGAGGTTGCATGACTCGGTACTCAACGGACGACCGGGGAGACCTCAGGCGGTTCCCCTTGAGGGAGGTCCATGACCTTCGATGGACGTTGACCCGACACTCGAAGAGCGCGTTTTCGACGCGATCCTCTTCCGCAACTTTAGTTCGTTTCACGGGAATCGGCTTCCGACCGCTTCGGAAACACTCCCGCGGGGTCGTTCCGAGACAACACCGTCGCGCCCAATTCAGACTTCGCTCTCGGTCGCGACCTCGTTGGAATTCGGGAAACCCAGCACCGCCCCGTTGAAGAGTTCGTAAGGGCAGCAGTCGGGAAACTTGAGGTGAACCTCATGAACGCCCTCGAAGAGCGTGGCTTCGTCGATCACCGAAACTTCAACCCACGCACTGGGAGGCGAGCCGACGAGGCAGAGCCAGAGGTCGGCTCCCGGCGGCGGCTTGTGACCGAGATGCACCAGTGCCCCGCCGTGGCTGAGATTCCTCAGAACGGCCGGCGACGACCGGAATTCGGGCTCGGCCCACCAACCCAGGTAGACGGAATTCTTGAGCGGTTCGTACCGTGACGAACAGCGATTGTCGATGTGGTTCTCTTGCACAGACGCCACTCCGCTAGGCTCTCGACTCGTCCTGCCCGTAAGGAGTCTAGGATACGATTCCGCCGCCGTCTCGCGCAGAGCCGGGCTGTGCAGGGGTCAGGGCGGTTGAACCGGGGGGGGGTTCGCACGATAATCAATCCTCTCTGAGACCCCGCGGGACGCCCCCGCGGGCGACCCTCTCGAAGCGAGGTGCAAGGTCCATGTCGGCGAGACGTTCACTCTTCCCCGCGGCCGTGTTGCTTCTGACCTTCGCCCGAGTCTCGATCGCGGTCGCCGCGGAGCCGACTCCCCGGATCGACTACAACCGCCAAGTGCGATCGATCCTCTCGAACAATTGCTACAAATGCCACGGTCCCGACGCCGAGGAACGTCAGGCCGAATTACGGCTGGATCTTCGCGACGAGGCCCTCAAACCCGCCGAATCGGGAAAGCCCGCGATCATTCCCGGCAACCCCGACGCCAGCACGCTCGTCAAGCGGATCTTTGCCACGAAGCCCGGCTCGCTCATGCCGCCCCCCAAGAGCCTCAAGTCGTTGACGGCGGCGGAGAAGCAGATTCTAAAGGACTGGGTCGCCCAAGGAGCACCCTACCAGACCCACTGGGCGTTCCAGCCGATCAAACGCCCAACGCTGCCGACTTTGAATGACACGTCGTGGACCCGGAACCCCATCGACGCTTTTATCCTCGCAAGGCTCGAGTCTCAGAAGCTCAAGCCGACCGCCGAGGCAGACCGTCCGACCTTGATTCGTCGCCTCGCGCTCGACCTGACCGGATTGCCTCCCGGTCTCGAAGAGGTCGACGCCTTCGTGGCCGACACGCGGCCCGATGCCTACGAGCGACTCATCGACCGGCTCTTGAATTCCCCGAGGTTCGGCGAACGCATGACGCTGGATTGGCTCGACGCCGCTCGCTACGCCGACACCCACGGCTATCACATCGACTCCGGCCGCGACATGACCCGATGGCGCGAGTGGGTGATCGACGCCTACAACGCAAACCTTCCCTTCGACAAGTTCACCGTCGAACAGATCGCCGGGGACCTCCTCCCCAACGCCACCATCGAACAGAAGGTCGCCAGCGGTTTTAATCGTAACCACATGATCACGTTCGAAGGCGGCGCGATTCCCGAGGAGTACCAGACCGCGTACATCGTCGACCGCGTCAACACGACGGGGACGGTCTGGCTCGGCCTGACGGTTGCCTGCACCCAGTGTCACGACCACAAGTACGACCCGATCACGCAGAAGGACTATTACTCGCTCTACGCGTTCTTCAACAACGTTCCCGAGAAGGGGATCGACGGGTCGAAGGGGAACGCGTCGCCGATGATCAAGGTGCCCACAGCGGATGGGAGACGACTCATTGCCGACTTGCGTCTCAAGATCGCAGACGACGAAACGGGACAAAAAAGCGTTGAGGCGCAGTTGACCGATATACGGAAGATCGAGGCCGAGTTTGAGAGATCCCTTGAGATCGCCCAAAATGCTCATCTTCCTCAAGATCGCAAAGCAGAACTACTCGCGGGTTATCGCAAGATTGAAGAACAGTCGCGGGGCTTGAAGAAATCACTTCCCGCACTTTCCGCTTCGTTCAAGAAATCGATCGATGCATTGAAGTCCGAAATGGCCAATGTCGAGAAGTCGTCGCCTACCGCGATGGTCATGGAAGAAATGGCCAAACCGCGCGACACCTTTCTGCTGATACGCGGTGCTTACGACAAGCACGGAGAAAAGGTCACGCCCGCCGTCCCGGCTTTCCTACCGGCGATTCCTCCGGGAGTAAAACACGATCGCCTCGCCCTGGCCCGCTGGCTTGTCGACCCTTCACACCCGTTGGTGGGCCGGGTTACAGTCAACCGCTTCTGGCAGACGATTTTCGGCACGGGGATCGTCCGGACCGCCGAGGATTTCGGCTCGCAAGGGGAACAGCCGACGCACCGCGAGTTGCTCGACTGGCTCGCGTCCGAATTCGTCTCCGGTTCCGCCGAGTCTCGACCTTGGGACGTCAAGGCCCTGATCCGGTTGCTGGTCACTTCGGCAACGTACCGGCAACGTTCGTTCTCCAGTCCCGAACTTCTGGCGAAGGATCCCGAAAATCGTCTACTCGCGAGGGGACCGCGCGTCCGTCTCGCTGCCGAGTTCATCCGCGACCAAGCCCTCGCCGTCAGCGGGCTCTTGAACGGAGAGATCGGAGGAGCGAGCGTTTCGCCCTACCAGCCCGACGGGTTGTGGGAAGAGCTGATGTCACGGGCCGACTCGAAAAACTGGACGGCCCAAACGTACGTCCAGAGTCACGGCAAGGATCTCTATCGCCGCACGATGTACACCTTCTGGAAGCGGACAAGCCCGCCCCCCAGCCTGGCGACGTTCGACGCGCCGGACCGCGAAGTCTGCACCGTCCGCCGCGCCCGGACCAACACGCCGCTTCAGGCTCTTGTGCTCATGAACGACCCGACGTACGTTGAGGCGTCGCGCAAACTCGCCGAGAGGATCATGACCGAAGGAGGCGACGGCGCTGAATCCAAGATCACTCTCGCGTTCCGGCTCGCCACGTCCCGCGCCCCGCGTGACGAAGAATCGCGTGTCCTGAAAGCGATCTTCGAGACCGATCTGGCGAAATTTCGGTCGCACCCGGAATCCGCGAAAAAACTGCTGGCAGTCGGGGAATCACCCCGACTCAAGGCCCTTGATCCTGCCGAACACGCCGCCTGGACGACCGTGGCGAGCGTGATCTTGAACCTCGACGAGGTTCTGAACAAGAACTGACCCTCGCGAATCCCTCACTTCACCCGTTCGCCGGCTTTCCTCGCACCGAAGGGAGTTCGGTTTGTATGGTTCACGTCACCTTGCTGATCGCCGGTCTGATCTCCACGTCGCCCGTCGAGCCGTCGAAGGCTCTCTCGGAAAACTTGAAGACCTACCAGGTTGAAAAAGCCAAGACGGCCTCGGATTCGGGGGCACAAATCCGGCTTGCGCTCTGGTGCGAGGCGAGGGGACTTGAACCGGAGAAATTGAAGCACCTCGCAATCGCCGTGCTACGTGACCCGTCGAACGCGACCGCCCGGGGGTTGCTCGGGTTGATCGCCTACCAAGGGCGCTGGGAATCTCCTGAGGCGATCGCCGCGAGACTGAAAGTCGACGAGGTCCGCAACGCCAAGCTCGCCGCTTATAACACCCAGCGGTCGAAGGTCGACAAGGCGGCCGACCCTGCGACCGCGAAGCCCGGAACAATTGAGGCCCGTCGGCTCGCCGTAGAACATGTGAGGCTCGGCATGTGGTGTGAACAACACGGCCTGAAGCCCGAAGCCACGGCGCATTTCACCCAAGCCGTCGTCCTCGACCCCTACCGCGACGCCACATGGAAGCACCTCGGCTACGTTTCCCATCACGGCCGCTGGCTTATCCCCGCTCAGGTCGCCGCCGAGGAGGCTGAGAACACGCTTCAACGCAAAAGCGACGCCTTCTGGGTCCGACAGATCAAAACCTGGAAGGCCTGGCTCGGCGACGAATCGAAAAAGGACCAGGCCCTCGCGGAGTTACAGAAAGTCAAAGACCCCCGGTCCGTCCCGTCGATCAAACGCGTCTTTGCGACCGACGTCGAAGCTGACCAGATCCTCGCGGTTGAGATTCTCACGCGCATCGCGGGATCGCAGTCGACGCGAGAACTGGCGGTGTTCGCCGTCCAGAGCGACTATAACAAGGTCCGAGGTGCAGCCTGCAGGGCGCTTCGAGGTCGCGACACGCGAGCGTTCCTTGAGTTACTGGTCGGCCTGATTCACTCTCCGATGTCGTCCAAGATTCAGCCCGTCGGGGGATCCGGTCTGCCCGGCTTTCTTCTCGTCGAGACGCCCCGGTTCAAGATGCTGCGGGGTTACGAAGCGCCCGATATCGCGCAGCCTGGCTTGAACTGGCACGGTTACGTCGGGATGGGATCCAACGGCCTGCCGGTCGTCGCCAAGGGCGCGGAGCTTCGCGCTTTGAATAACCCCGACAACATCCCGACCTTGATCGCCAGGTTTGAGGCCAGGGCGCGGGAATTGATCGCGGAAGCTTCCGTCAAGGCCGTCGCCTCGCACCGGCGGATGGTCGCCGACATCACTCAGATCGAGTGCGCCAATTCCGAGACGTCGCTGGTCAACGACCGTGTGATCCAGATATTGAAGGAAACAGTCGACGCCCCCAGCCTCGGCGAGGATGAAGACGCCTGGAAGAAGTGGGCCTTCGATCGTCAAGGGTATCGGTACGAACCGCCGAGACAGATCACGCTCGCGTTGAACGCATTGCCCCAGTATCCGCCGTCGGCCGTCACCAGTTGCTTCGCGGCTGGGACTCTGGTCCGAACCGTTGACGGGCGGAAACCGATCGAATCGATCCGCGTCGGCGACCAAGTCCTGAGCCAGGACGTGACGACGGGCAGTCTCGCGTTTCAGTCCGTTAATGTCATCCACCACAACGCCCCGGCGCCGACGATTCACGTCAAACTCGACAACGGCGACACGATCGTCGCGAGCACGTTCCACCGGTTCTGGCGGGCGGGCCGCGGCTGGGCCATGGCCCGCGACCTCAAAACGGGCGACGTGCTGCGAACTCTCGGAGGGACCTCGAAGATCGTGACGCTCGAGAACGGGGCTTCGGTTCCAGTCTTCAACCTCGACGTGGCCGTGAGCCGAACGTATTTTGTCGGCGAACGTGACGCCCTCGTTCACGACAATACGTTGCCGGACCCGGATGAAAAGGGCTTCGACGTCGTCACGCATTGATATTCGGAACGCTCCGAACCGGGAGACCCGTGAGATGAGCCTCGACCGTGAACACGCCCTGTTCTTCCACCGTCGACATTTTTTCGGCAAGGCCGCGACCGGAATCGGCGGCGTCGCTCTCGCTTCCCTGTTGAACGACAAGCTGTTCGCTCACGGCATCGACGCGCCGGCGTCTCACGGTGCTCTTCCGGCGTTTCACTTCGCCCCAAAAGCGAAGCGAGTCATTTACCTGTTCATGTCCGGCGGACCCTCGCACATCGACCTGTTCGATTACAAGCCCAAGCTGAAATCCCATCACGGCGAGGAACTCCCCGCCTCGATCCGGATGGGTCAGCGGATCACGGGAATGACCTCCGGTCAGAAGTCGTTCCCCTGCGTCGCGCCGATGTTCGACTTCAAGCAGCACGGGAAGAGCGGCGCGTGGGTCAGCGACCTGCTCCCGAACATCGCCGCGATCGCCGACGACATCGCCATCGTCAGGTCGCTGAACACCGAGGCGATCAACCACGACCCCGCCACGACCTTCATCCAGACCGGCAGCCAGCAACCCGGCCGGCCGAGCCTCGGCGCCTGGCTCAGTTACGGAATCGGCTCGGAGACCGAGAACCTCCCCGCGTTCATCGTGATGATCTCGCAAGGAAGCGGCAACAAGACCGACCAGCCCATCTTTTCTCGGCTATGGGGGAGCGGATTTCTTCCCTCGAAACATCAAGGCGTACGCTTCCGTTCGGGCGACGACCCGGTTCTCTACCTCTCGAACCCGCCGGGGCTGGACGCCTCAACGCGGCGGACGATGCTCGACGGGGTCGGCCGCCTCAACGCGATGGCCGCCAAGGCGTTTGGCGACCCCGAGGTCAACACGCGGATCGCCCAGTACGAGATGGCCTACCGGATGCAGACGTCGGTCCCCGAGCTGACCGACCTCTCGAACGAGCCGAAACACGTGCTGGAAATGTACGGGGTTGACGATATAGGTGTCGACGGCGGTTTCGCCCGCAATTGCCTTCTGGCCCGCAGGATGGTCGAGCGCGGTGTCCGGTTCGTCCAGCTCATGCACCGCGGCTGGGACCAGCATTCCAGCCTTCCGACCCAAATCAAGGGCCAATGCAAGGACGTGGACCAAGCCTCGGCGGCGTTGATTACCGACCTGAAACAACGAGGTCTTCTCGACGACACGCTCGTGATTTGGGGCGGCGAATTCGGTCGCACGGTTTACAGCCAGGGAACCCTCACCAAGACCAATTACGGCCGCGATCATCACGGCCGCTGCTTCACGATGTGGCTGGCGGGAGGCGGGATCAAGCCAGGGGTATCGTATGGGGAAACCGACGACTTCTGCTACAACATCGTCAAAGACCCCGTACACATCCATGACCTCAACGCCACGGTTCTCCGCTGCCTGGGGCTCGAACACACCCGGCTGACCTTCCGCCACCAGGGGCGGGATTTCCGCCTGACCGACGTCGAAGGGAAGGTCGTCGATGGATTACTCGCTTAATGTTCTGGAGGCGTCCGCCGCATGGAAACGTTATGATCTCGAAAAAAATCTCAGACGTCTTTTGTGTCAAGAACTTAACTTTTAGCCGGGCAAAAAGATGGATTTTCCAAAACCGTCAGGGATCGCCATCGACCAGGTCACTACGGCAATGCTCCACGATGCGAAGGAATCGGCTCATCAAGTCAATGAGATTCGGCCTTTAGACGTATAAGTGCTCCAACAAGTCAAGGATGACGTTACCGACAGAACTCTGTTTGTGAATAGCCGCTGATTTTTGCTCAGGCGGCGCGGAAGGCGTGAAATCCTGGAGCCCGCCGTGGGAAGGCCCAAGATTCATCGGGAAGCCGCCCCAGACTCGCGGAAGAGTTTCTGATAGCGTTCGACGGTGCGGGTGGAGACCTCGGCGCCGGTTTCGCGGTTTAAATTGTACTGGACGTCGGAGCGAAAGATATAGGCTTCGGCGGCCTCCTCGACGTTCCAATCGAAGAAATCGGCGAGGGGCTCTTCCGGTGATCCGGGCGTCTGGCACATCGCAGTCAGTCGTTGAAGCTGGATCATGGCCCACACCTGTCGCGAGACATAGGGCTCGACGGCCTCCTCGTACGCGGCAGGGATAGGTTTCATCGGTTCGCTTTCCACGGCTTCGGTACGTCCTCGACTCAAGCCGGCGACTGCCTTGAGTCCATGATGAACGGCCGGTGAGATCGTTTCATTCTCTACAGCCCACTTAAAAACTTGACGATTCGTCTCGTTCGCTTGTTCACCTCATTGCGGCAAAGTCCGGCGCTGAGCATTTCCTCTCGAACGACCTTTAATGCCAACGGACCGAATTCCTTGGCCGGCGTATGTCCATAAAGCTGGCGGAGGGGTCGGATTAAGAGTCCGATAGATTTCGGTTCCGAGGTACGTTCCCCGTTTTTACGGTAATAGCCGTCCGCGTAATCCATATACGCCACAAGAATTTCGTTGACCGTGACGTCGGCCGGCGCGCCTCCCGAACTCGAAAGTAGGGTTCGGCCGTTCGCAAGCCAGTCTACGGTGAGGCGGTCGGATTCGGCCGTACTTTGCGATGTCGCAAACTTACCGAAGTAAAAGTCGTGACCGCACGAAGTCACCACGGCTTGGCCGGACGGTTTGTGCAAACGCAATTGAGGAATGCGTACGGTGCGTAAGTTCTTTGACGGCCTTCAAATCCGGTAGACTACCGGTTTTCAGGAGTTCGCAAGCCGCTTCTTCGCGTTGAGAGGTAAAACGCGAAACCTTTAGTTCGGAAGGGTTTATACCGAATGGGCAGACCCGGGATCGAACCGGGGACACCAGGATTTTCAGTCCTGTGCTCTACCAGCTGAGCTATCTGCCCTCAGTTGGTGAAAAAGATGATAACGCGGCAACTCGGGAATATCAACGGGGCGCACGGATACGTAGGGCATTTCGTCACAAACTCCGAGCACGCTTTTTTTTACAGTTCTCCTTCGAGTTTCAGACGTTTTATTCTTTGAACTAAGTCATCTTAAACTGAAACGGTCTATTACGGGTCTCGTCGTGATGCGTCCCACGCCTGAATTCGAGTCGGATGGAGTGGCGAAGGCCGCGATTCTCCCTGGCCCTGTCACCGGGATCGGGCACGCTCAGCTTGCCAGATTATTCCGGATTATCCTCATACTTCAGAGCAAGGCGTTTCCGAACGCTCGAAAGCTGTCGGAGACGTTCGAGGTCAGCCGGCGGACGATTCATCGCGACATCGAGGCGCTGATCGATGTCGGAGTGCCGGTGAAATTCCGTCAAGAACGTCAGGGTTATGACCTGACGAAGGGGTTTTTCCTGCCCCCACTCGCGCTCGAGGCCGGGGAGGCCTTATCGCTGCTGGTTCTTGCGAGACAGTCCGCGCGAGGGAACGGGCTCGGTCTGGCGAGGCTCGCATGGTCGGCGGCTTTGAAAAGCGTGGAGTCGTTGCCGACCGACACCCGCGAGCGGACCCTTGCGACCGCGGAAGCGTTTGAAGACGAGTCGCTCGAATCGGTCTCGCTCCCCAGACGCGAAGAGGTTCACGGGACGATCTTGAAGTCACTCGCCTCGCGGCGGCAGCTGCGCCTCTGGTACGTCGAGCGGGTATCGCTCGAGGCGGAATGCACAAAATTCGCGGTCTATCGGGTTGTCCTTCGCGGCGAAACCTGGTTCTTGATCGGCCGGTCGTCGCTCCACAGGCGGATCGAGGTGATTGGTATCCCGTGGGTCAAGCAAGCGGTTCTGACCGACGAGCCGTATTCCGTCCCGGAGCGATTCACACTGAAACGGTTTCTCGGGATGGCTTGGGGCGTGGATCCGTCGCCGATCCGTTACAAAGTCTGGCTGAAATTCAGCGCCCGCGTGGCACCCGAGGTCAGTGAAGACGCCCACCGTCGCGGCTTGACGCCCGAATCCCAGGGCGACGGAAGTCTTGAACTCCACTTCAGCGTGGACGGGATCGAGGAACTAGCCCGCTGGGTTCTGGGGTTCGGCGACCAGGTCGAGGTTGTGGCACCTCCCGAGCTCCGGGACCGGATTCTTGAAGTGGCCCAGAACTTGACGCGGATCCACCATCGGACCCCGAATTGCCCACACCCACCGGCCGTCTTGAATTGACGGGCGGTGGGTGGTTGACTCGAAACAGGCGTCGGTTAGAATGCCTCTCACCTGACGGCAAGCGTCGGGCGCATAGCTCAGTTGGCTAGAGCGCACCCCTGATAAGGGTGAGGTCCCATGTTCGAGTCATGGTGCGCCCATTTCATTTCCGGATGACTCACTCGTCTTCCGGCTCGGATTCCGCCTCTTCTTCGGAGTCGGCGTCGGCTTCATCGTCGTCGTCGACCTCGACCTCGACTTCCTCATCCTCCTCCACGGCCGCTGCCGCCATGATGGCGGCCTGTGGTGGGACGACTTCGCTGCGAGGAATCGCGGCGCCGATTCCGGGCGCGTTGTCGGGCATCGGCTCCTTCGTCTTCATCACGAAGTGAGTTCCTTTGCCACGCGCGGTCAATTCCGCGGCGCGAGCGTCGGCGGCTTCCTTCAAACTGTATTCGAACGTCCCGACCGCCTTGAACGCGTCGTTCATCACCGTCCAGACGATCCGCATCCGCGCGGCCGGCTTCGGAACCTTGACGGCCTTGGCTTTGGCCTTGCTAGGGGCCTTGGCTTTCTTTTTGGGTTTACGGCCTTCACTTTCCTCGTCGTCGGAATCCTCGACGACATCTTCGGACTCGTCCTCCATCGGGTCGAGGGGTTCGGCGGCGTCGTGCTGACGACGCAGTTCCATCCGATTTAACGGTTTCCCTGCCATAAACCGTCCTTCACAAAGGGGTTGGCGCGTGTCGAAAGGATCTCTCCGCACGCGACCCTCGGCCGCGCACGCACAAATCAGATGGTAATCAAAAGACTCGCCGATTGCCAGCGACGGGCGACTCTCAGCAGGGCTGTTTCATTTTCGACTTGGAGTTCCCGCGATGCCCGATGCCCGATGGTCAGTGTCCAAGAAATCAGAACCCGATGATAGTCAATTCGCCCATTTGCCCCTCATGTCCCATGCCCGATGGTCGATGGCCAAGAAATCAGAACCCGATGGTAGCCAATTCGCCCATTTGCTCCTCATGTCCCATGCCCGATGGTCGATGGCCAAGAAATCAGGCCGCTATCTTCCCCAGATCTCGTAGTCTGCTATCGGACAGTGACCATCGGAGATCGGGCATCTCGGTCCATCGAAAACGAAACCGCTTTGCGACCTCAGGCCGTCGCACTCGCCGCACTGACTTCCGGACCGATCTCCCGGGCGATGTGGAGGATCAGATCGGCCGGATGGTAGGGCTTGGTGAGGTAGTGCTCGACTCCCAGGAGGGTCAACGCGTCCTCGTGGTCGCGGAGAATCGCCGCGCTGCAGATCATGACCCGCTGATCCGGGTTGAGGCGTTTGATCCGGCGGCAGACCTCCACGCCTGAGAAGACGGGCAAGTTCAGGTCGAGAAGGACGAGGTTGAACGGGCCGGAGTCGGCGAAACGCTGCACGCCTTCGCCGCCGTCGGCGGCTTCGGTCACTTCGAAGCCCTCGGCCCGAAGGAACTGAGCGACCAACCTTCTCAGCCGATCTTCGTCCTCGACCAGAAGCAGAGTGCCATGACCGTGTGGGCGCATCGTGTCCCTCCTGGAGCGGTCTTCCCGCAAAATCTTTTGGCGGGGCAGAGAATCTCTGTCGAACGACCGTGGCCGCATCCTAGCGATTTAGCCCCGACGCGCCCATGCGAACCTGCCGCGGAGTTCGCCCGGAGGTCCCGAACCGGTCGAGAAAAACTTGGGATGTTTCCCCGCGCCCGGGCATGTACCTCAGGGGACCGACATGCCCGAAGCCGTTGTCGGGGAAGCCGGCGGATCGGACTGGCGTGTCCCCCGCTTCTTGTTAACCCCGAGCAACTGGCAGAGATAGGCGATGACGACGTGCTTGGTTACGTTCAGGCCAATGATCCCGAGCAACGCCCCTAAACGGAAGAGCCAGATGTTCACGGCCACGCATGCGACGAGGGCGAGAAGCCCGGTGACGCTGAACTGGAGTCCTTCGTTCTTGTTGGGGGTCGACATTCTTCTAGTATGGTCGAAAGTGATCCGGGCGAAAAGGGTCCGCGGCGATCGAACGCGCTTCGCGAGAAATGGCGATCCGCCTCGTTCCCGGTCCCCTCTGGCGAACGCAAGCCTTGGTGTTTAGGATGAGTCCCGATCCTCCGAGAAGCGCTTCTCGCAGAACACCCGAGCGGGGTCGACCGGGCCGCATTTCCGGCGGTCGTCCTCGCGATTCTCCGACCGACCGAACCCAGTTTCCGAGCCCAACCAAGACCATGGCAACCCCCACCAGCGCACGGCCGGAGTGGACGACCGTCATCGACCCGGTGCTCCAGAAGGAACTGGAACAGTACGTCCTGGTGACGACCTGGGATAAACTCCTCGGCGTGGTTGACACCGTCTACAACTGGGGGCGGAGGTCGAGCCTCTGGCCGCTCGGGTTCGGCCTGGCGTGCTGCGCGATCGAGATGATCTGCACGGCGTCGAGCCGGTTCGACATCGCGCGCTTCGGCGCGGAGGTTTTCCGAGGCTCGCCCAGACAGGCCGACCTCATGATCGTCTCGGGCACCGTCACCAAGACGATGATGCCGATGATCGCCAGGCTCTACGACCAGATGCCTGAGCCAAAGTATGTGATCTCAATGGGAGCCTGTGCCAGCGGCGGCGGCCCGTTCAAGGAAGGTTACAACGTCGTCTCCGGGATCGATAAGTATCTCCCGGTCGACGTCTACATCCCCGGCTGCCCTCCCACGCCCCAGGCCCTCCTCAACGGCTTGATCGTGCTGCAGAGGAAGATCGACGGTGAGAAGCTTGACATCCCGCTCATCGGCCGAAAGGGGACGTCGTCCTGGTACGAGAAGGACGTCGACCGCGACATCATGGTGCCGGTGCTCGGCCCCGACCTCATCGACCTCCGGTTGGTCGAGGTGATCGCCGAGCGGACCGCCGCCGGACTCGTCGAGGCGCGAGAAGCGACCCTACCGAAGCCCGTGAAAATCCCGGCTCCCGTACCGGAGAGTGCCTCGGCTCCGGAACCGGCCCCGGCAGCGGACGCCCCAAAGGCCAAGCCCGCCAAGAAGGTCAAAAAGGCCGAGGTCAAGCCCTCACTCGTCTGGCTCGGAGACGAAGGCCTGAAAGAACTTTCCGACCGCCTGAACGCGAAATTCGGCGCTCCGACCGTGGAGATCGTCCAGGCCGGCCTGCTCGTGGTTCCCGAGAAGCTGGTCAAGGTCGGCCTCTATCTTCGCGATGAAAACACGATCAAGTATGACTACCTGGTAAGCCTCCAGAGCGTTCATTACGAAGATTGCATCGAGGTTAACTATCAACTCGAATCCATCGCCGCGCCGGGCAAGCTGATCGCCCTTCGAGTGCGGACCGCCGAGGCCGAAGGTGCCGGCGAGGTTCCCTCGGTCATCACCGTCTGGCGCGGGGCGGATTTCCAGGAGCGCGAAGTTTACGACATGATGGGGGTGAAATTCACCGGCCACCCCGACCTCACCCGCATCCTGATGTGGGACGGGTACGCCTACTTCCCGCTCCGCAAGGATTTCCTTGAGCCCTATTACGAAGGGCCGACCAAGGTTTACGACAGCCGGGTCGAAGTCGGCCACGGCCGCCACTTTCGTGCCGAGGAGTTGAATCCTCACGGCACGAACATGAAGATCCCCAAGGATTACAAAGGCTGGGCGACCCTCGACAGCGCCGACGACACGAAGGGGAAGTCGCTCGTCCCCGGCGGCGTCGAGATCAGCGAACTGGACACCGACCAGTTCGTGATCAGCATGGGGCCGCAACACCCGAGCACGCACGGCGTCTTCCGCATGAATTTGAGGGTCGACGGCGAGACCGTGATCGGCCTGAAGCCGGTCATGGGTTACATGCACCGCAATCATGAAAAGATCGGTGAACGCAACACGTACTTGATGAACTTTCCGTTCACCGACCGGCTCGACTACCTGACGAGCATGGGGAACAACTTCGGTTACGCGCTGGCCGTCGAGCAGTTGATGGGCGACGATGCCAAGGTCCCCGAGCGTGCAGAGTATATCCGCGTGATCATGGCCGAGCTGACCCGCGTCGCCAGCCACATGTGGTCGATCGGCTTTTTGCTCAACGACCTGGGGGCGTTCTTCACCCCTGCACTTTACGCGATCGAGGAACGCGAGCTGATCCTCGACCTCTTCGAGTGGGCCGCGGGCAGCCGGATGATGTGCAACTACTTCCGGTTCGGCGGGGTCGCCTTCGACCTCCCGCCGGGTTGGGTCGAGCGTTGCCGCGGGATCGTGAACAATCGGCTCGACGGCAAGATCGACGAGCTTGATCGGTATCTTTCGGAAAACGAGATCGTCCTCGACCGCTGCATCGGGGTGGGAGTCCTGACCCGTGAGCAGGCGATCAATCTCTCCACGGCCGGCCCGGTCTTGCGGGCTTCGGGCGTACCCTACGACATCCGTCGCGCCGCGCCGTACGGCATTTACGATCGTTTCGAGTTTGACGTCATCTCGACCCCGAATGGCGACCTTTACGACCGGTACCTCGTTCGCCTTCGGGAAATGCGGCAGAGCGTGAAGATCCTCAAGCAGGCCTTACACGACCTGCCCGAAGGCCCGATTCTCCCCGGCAAGAAGTCGTACCAGATCAAGGTTCCCGCCGGTGAGGCGTATTCGCGGGTCGAAAACCCCAAGGGCGAGCTCGGCTTCTACGTGGTTTCCGACGGGTCGCCGACCGCTTACCGCTATCATGTGCGGAGCCCAAGCTTCATCAACCTGACGGCGCTCGAAACGATGTGCCTGGGGCACACGATCGCCGACGTGGTCGGGATTCTGGGGAGCCTGGATATCGTGCTGGGCGAGGTCGACCGCTAAGAGTCTATCCGAGATCTTTTCCGAGTCGGAGCAATGACTTATGACGAATGGCGGATGACGGATAAGAACGAAAATTCGACAAATCGGGCAAAGCCGATCCGCGTTCACCTTCCCTCATTCGCCATAAGTCATTCGCGATCCGTCATTTCCGTTTTGAAATAGACTCTAAAAACGCCTTGTTATCCCTTCGGTCGTCGTTGCGGTCACGATCCGATTTTCTCCCTCGCGGGGTGCGTGATATGGTGGGTTACGGTCAGGGCGTGATCATCGGGCACATGGTCACGCTGAGGCGATTCTGGCTCACGTTCTGGCGCGACATCCGCAATGGAAAGGCGCTCCACCGTCGCGGCGGCGGACACCAGATTCTCGACCTCTGGCGTAAGGCCAAGCGGGGTGACGAACCCACGGTCCAACAAAATTCCGCGACCGACGGACTCTTCACCGTCGAATACCCCGACGAACGACTGCCCGTCTACGAGCGTTTCCGCGTCCTCCCCGTCCTCGTTTACGACGACGAGGACGGCAACGTTCGCTGCACCAGTTGTAATATCTGCGCGAAGGTCTGCCCCCCTCAGTGCATCTGGATGACGCAGGCGAAAGGGAGCAAGGGCGTGGTCCCGCTTCCCGAGGAATTCTACATCGACATGGACGTCTGCATGAACTGTGGTCTCTGCGCGGAGTATTGCCCGTTCGACGCGATCAAGATGGATCAGAACTTCGAGCTTTCCAACTACGAACGTCATCAGACGCATATTTACTCCCTTCAGGATCTCCTGGTTTCGAGCGAATACTACGCCAGGACGCACCCGCAGTCCTGGGCCGGCACGGAGGAAGTGGCCGAGCGCGGCAAGGTCGCCAAGAAGAAAGATCAGCGCCTCCAAAAGGCCCTGGCGGCGACCTCCGCCCCTGCCAAAGCCACCCCGGCCAAGCCGGTTCCGGTGACGGCGGAAACGGACTGATTCTTACGATTTCCGCCTTCGATCGGCTTCGCCGCCAAGACCGGCATGAGACCGGCGGTAGGCCCTTGCGGGGGCCGGTCATACGCCATTAAGATATCGCCTCCCTCGACCCTTGACAGGACTCTTCTCCCGGCCGCACGCTCGCGACGCTCCGGATCAAACGGACGCTGTCGAGTCCCGCGGTCGGATTCTGGAATAATGATTCATGATTCCGACGCCGCCGAAACCCAAGTACGCCGCCGGGACGCGGCTCCGCGTGACCCAGTACGTCCGCGTGGGAAGCCGTCAATGGGTGACACAGGTCGAGGGCGTGGTCGAGCTCGAAGGCTATCGTCCCGTAGGCGGGATGGAGATGGGGGGCAAGGCGTCTTACTGCCTCCAGCCCACACTCCGCCTTCGCAAGGACGACGGCGAGGTGACGGTCGTTGCTCTTGACGACGAGTCCAAGGTCGAAGAGGTTTCCACAAGGACGGCCGCGGCCGGAGTGTGAACCGTCATGGTGATGACCAGCTATCTGTTCATCGGGGCGCTCATTCTGGCGGGGGTCGGCTTCGCGCTGGCTCCGCTCGTGGTGGTGTTCATCGTCGCGCCGCGAAAGAACTCGCTGGCGAAGGGTGACACTTACGAGTGCGGCGTCAAGACCTACGGCGAGACTTGGGTCCGATTCCGGATCCAGTATTACATTTACGCGATGATTTTCGTGCTGTTCGACATCGAGACCGTCTTCCTTTACCCCTGGGCGGTGAGCTATCGGGGGCTAGGGTTTTTCGCCCTGGTCGAGATGGGCGTCTTCCTCGTGATCCTGTCCGCCGGGCTTGCTTATGCCTGGGCCAAGGGCGTGCTCCGCTGGGTTTGATCGGGTCGGTGGTGACCGTTTTCTTGAGTGGGATGACGCCCTGATCCGGGGCCTGCCTGAACGAGGGGGAGAGCCGAAGTGATCGAGACGTCGGTATGGGCCATTCCGGCGACAGGGGTCTGGGCGCAAGCGACCCAATCCATTCATGTGGACATGACGACGTGGACGCTGGCCAAGTGGGCGGCTTGGCTACTGCTGGGTTTCGTTGGGATCTTCCCCGGGATTGTCGCCTATCTCGTCTGGGCGGAGCGAAAAGTCGCCGCCCGGTTCCAGGACCGGATCGGTCCGAACCGCGTCGGTCCGCTAGGCCTGCTCCAGCCGATCGCCGACGCGATCAAGCTTTTGACCAAGGAAAACATTGTCCCCCGCTCCGCCGACCATTGGGTCCACATCCTCGCGCCGGTGCTGGTGCTGGTGTCGGCGTTTTTGGTGCTCGCGGTGATCCCGTTCGGCGTGGGGATGGCTCCGGTGAACCTGCCCTCGGGCATGATTTATCTGGTCGCGGTGTCGAGCCTTTCGCCCTTGGGAATATTCCTCGCGGGGTGGTCGAGCCGGAATAAATACTCGCTCCTCGGGGCGATGCGGTCGGTCGCTCAACTCGTTTCCTACGAGATTCCTCAGGTGCTTTCGACGATCCCCGTGGTCCTCTGGGCAGGGAGCCTGAGCCTGGTCTCGATCTTCGACAAGCAGCTCGAAGTCGGCTGGTTCGTGTTCTCGCCTCCGGGAATGCTGGCGTTCGTGATCCTTGTGATTTCGAGCCTCGCCGAGGTAAACCGGACGCCGTTCGACTTGCCCGAGGCCGAGTCGGAAATCATCGCCGGTTACCACACTGAGTATTCCGGCATGCGGTTCGGGCTCTTCTTCCTGGGCGAATATCTGAGCGTCTTCGGCGTGAGTTGTCTAGGGACCGTGCTCTTTCTCGGGGGCGGATCGATCATTCCGTTCGCCCCGTACAGCGAGTTCCCGGCGAACTACGTGGGAACGACGTGGGTTTCTTACTCCCTCATCAACGGCGTGATGATGTCGGTGTTTCTGGCGAAGGTTCTGGGGTTCGTCTTCCTGATGTTCTGGGTGCGGTGCACGCTGCCCCGGATGCGGGTGGACCGCCTGATGAATTTCGCCTGGAAGTTCCTGGTGCCGCTGAGCATCGCCAACATCTTCGTGGCGGCGGCGTGGTTCGAGTGCGTCTTGCGGCCGGGGGTTCGGTTCATGCCGGCGGGTTATCGAATCCCGAACGGGGTTGTGGGGTGGTTGGTGACCGGGCCGATGATCGTTTTCCTGGTCTGGTTCGTGATCTGGTTCAACCGGCGGGTGCGGACCTCGGGTGAAGAGGTTCCGGTCGTTCCGGGTGCGCCTCGGGCCATGTTGACCGGGTCGAAAATCGCCGCGCGATGAGTTGAGTTTTTTGAAGCGGTCGGCGCTTTCTCTGGGGTCGGAGTCGAACCACGTGATCCAGTCGCTGTTCGTGTTCATTTCCGTGTTGGGACTGCTCGCGGCCCTCGGGACCGTGCTGGCGAGGAACCTGGTTCACGCGGCCCTGTTCCTGATCGCCTTCTTTTTCGTGGTGGCCTGCCAGTTCGTGATGCTTGAGGCCGAGTTTCTCGCGGCGATCCAGGTCCTGGTCTATATCGGCGCGGTCTCGATCCTCTTGATGTTCGGGATCATGTTGACCAGGAACGTTCAGGGGGACGACACAACCACGGTCCCTACCGCAGTTGCGATCCCGGCGATGATCGCGACCCTCGGCCTGTTCTTCGTCCTCGTCTTCGGGGTGAACAACCACGTCGGTCTTCGCGGCCGAGGCTCCTGGTCGGGGATGACGACCCGTCCGAAAGCGAGCGAGCCGACGCGACCCGGAGTTCCGGCCTCGACACGGACCGAATCGATCGACGACATGGGCCGAGTCGTGGGCTGGGAGATGGTGAATCGGTACGCCGTTCCGTTCGAGGTCGCCGGCTTGCTCCTCACCGCGGCGCTCGTGGGGGCGATCGCCCTGGCGCACCGCGACGTGGAAGAGGAAACCAAGGGTCGGAAGACGGCCGCGGCAAAACGCGTGAGCGATGCCGGCACCATGGAAGAGGCGGAGACTCCCGTCGTCACTGGCTGAGCCGTCCGTGGTGCGTCCGCTTCGCCTTCTTCATTCGTCCCGAACGACATACGCAACTTTGACAGAGGGTCCGACGACCGATGAACGCCGACATCCCGCTGACCTGGTTTCTCTATTTCTCGGCGGCCTCGTTCTGCATCGGGCTGCTCGGGGTTCTCGTCCGCCGCAACGCGATCGCCCTCTTGATGGCGATCGAGATCATGCTCAACGCCGCGAACATCAACCTTGTCGCGTTCTGGCGGTATGGAACCGCGTCGGCCGCTGACGGCCCATTGACCGGGGTGATGATGGCGATCTTCGTGATCACGATCGCCGCGGCGGAGGTCGCGGTGGGAATCGGCATGATCCTTCTCTGCTACCGACGCTGGCATGTAGCAGACGTCGATCGATACGACACCCTCTCGG
>JAYUFP010000097.1:0-7810 GCA_043738665.1 Isosphaeraceae bacterium | reverse complement strand
CTGAGCCAGAAATCCCAGTCGATGACGTAACGTAACGCGGGATCAAATCCGTGAGCCTGTGAGTGGGCCTCGGCTCGGATCGAGACCGCCGAGCATCGGAGCGGATTCCCGATCGCCATGAACGGCAGGACCTCACGGGCGACGAACGTGCGGTCGACTGGTCCAAGGCCGCCCCGCCCGACAATGGTCTGCGGGATTTCCACTCCCTCCGCGTCGATCACGGAGGAGGCACTGGCGACGATTCCGACTTTGGAATTTCCCCCGAACGCCCCGGCATGAAGGGCGAGATGCCCGGGCCGAAGGAGGTCGTCCTGATGGACAATCGCCACGAGGGCTGTTCCACTGAGGGCGACGCATCGGTTCCAATTCCCGGCGAGTCCGAGTCGCTCGGAGTTCACGACGATTCGACCGCGGTCGCCGAGGATCGCCCTTGCGACATCGAGCGTGCCGTCGTCGGACCGATCGTCGGACACGATCAGGTCATACGCGACGCTCTCCTGCGCGAGGACGCTCCGAAGCGTTTCCGGCAAGTGCCGTTCGCCATTCATGGTGGGAATCGCAACGGTGATTTTAGGGGCTAAGTCAGACAGCTCCGGGCTCCCACAAGACTGAGAAGGCATGCGCGATCGGCTCGACAAAGACTTCCAACAAACTCACCGGCGGCTTCGTTTCGTGCAGACACGTCGGACGTTACAGATTACCACCGGCTTCGTTTCGCGACGACTCGCGGAGGGGTTCCATCCCAAGGTGGCCCCTACAGCTTTCCATCGGCTTCGTTTCGCGACGACTCATGGTTGGGTCTTCGGCTGAAGCCAGCCGTTACAGTTTGCCACTGGCTTCGTTTCGCGAGGACACCGAGGTGAGGCGCCAGGGCGGTTTCATTTTTGACGTGGAGTTCTCGGGATGCCCGATGTTCCCGTGGTCAATGACCAAGAAATGACACCGCGATCTTCTCCAAATCCCTTAGTCTTCCTTCCGTCATTGGTCATCGGGAATCGGGCATCTCGGTCCTTCGTGAACGAAACAGCCCCGGGGAGAGCGGCTATCCCGGCCAGGCTTACAGTTTGCCTTTGGCTTCGTTTTGCCGCGGCTCATCGGCGGTTCTCAGAGTCTGTCCCGGAAATTTCCCGGAGAAAAACGATGGCGGATGACCAATGGCCGATGGCCGATGCGAGAAAACCGGCGGGAAAACGCCGCATTCGCTCTTTCCGATCCGTCATCAGCCATCCGTCATCAGCCATTTCCTAGCCATTTCCTTTCGGGTGGGACTCTCAGCCCCATTGGGGCCATACAGTTTGCCATCGGCTTCGTTTTGTCGAGACCCACCGGACCCGTTCGCAAGCCACGCTGATCGTTACAGATTACCATTGGCTTCGTTTCGTTCCACTCGAGGGATCGACGAGGTTCACGCAGGCCCACCTCATCGGCCTGGATGACCATTGGCTTCGTTTGGTCGTACTTGAAAGATCCGGCTTTCGACGCGACCGACAGGTTTTCGAATCTTCGCTCGAATTGAGAAGGGACATCGGAGAGACATCAAGGTCCTCCGATCCTACTATCGAAACGATTTCGACTCCCGTTCCGCCAATCGCCGCGGTCTCGATAAGGATCGCGGATGGGGCCGGTCGTCGATTGCCTTGCGAATCGGTTGACGCGCGGATCTCTCTCCGATTAGCTTCGTTCTCAACGGGCGTGTCGATCGCGGCGCTCCCGGAATTCTCTCACATCTGCCCGCTCAGGTCTTATGACGGATTCTTGCCCCAAGGGAGGTCGGTTCAATGCGCGCACAGATTGCGGCAGTCGCGGGGTGTCTCGTCCTGACCCTCGTTGCCCTCTCGCGGAGTCGTTCCGCGACTCCCCCGGAACCACCGTCATCCGCGTCGTCCTACGACCCCAGGCTGTCAGAACTGATCGCACTCGGCCATGTGAACCTCGGCTCGATGGAGTTCGGGGGATCTCAGAAGGCCGTTGTCCAAGACGAGTGTGGTGTCATTCGTTCAAAAATCTATTTGTCCCATCCGCCCACGCAGAAGGCCGCGGAAACGTGGGCGAGACTCGGTGAAGAGGTGTCGTTCAACTTTCCCAATGATACGCCGCTCGAAGACATGCTGAAATACGTGAAGAAGGCGACGGCGGGCGACGACGGCAAAGGGATCCGGATTTATGTGGAGCCATCGGGGCTTCAAGAGGCCGAGAAAACGATGTCAACGCCGGTGGTCATCGACCTTGATGAGATCCCGTTGAAAACAGCCCTTGAACTGGCTCTGAAACAATTGGGTCTCAAGTTTTACGTTCAGGACGACGGGATTGTGATCATCACATCCGAGGACGACGAGGGCGCATTTCAAGATCCGCGGCAAGCTCTCCTCCAGGAGGTTTCCGACCTGCGGCGCGAACTGGAGGTCAGACGACACGCGACGGATCACGGTGAATCGAGTCCGTTTGTGAATCAGGATCGCGTGATTCAAGAACTGGCGTCGTTACGTCGCGAACTGGAGAAGCTTCGCGCGGATCTCGTGACCGACAAATCTTCGACAAAGACCCGGGATCCTGCCCCACAGCAATCGAATGTCGGTGGCGGTTTTCGCTGAGCGAAGGGAGCGCGCGTTCCCTGGATGTCTGCGTATCGTCGCCCTGGAGCACGCATCAAGGACTTTTCGTCGCTTCCGCGGGTGTCGCACCCGGCGAAGTGTTGAGTCCCGAGAAGGGGCAATCCTTGCAAAGTCTCTGGAGATTCTCCCAGGTATAGAGCCCGGTGGAATGCCCATCGCTCCAGGCGAGGCGAACCGCGTAGTTGCCGATCCCCTCCATACCTTCGAGCTTGATGTCGGCGGGGATCGATCCTTTGTCGAGGATTCGGTCCCCTGTCCACTCGTCGCGGCACGAGGCGCAGGGACATTCTCCGCGGAGATACGCGTACGGGAGTCGAGAGACGCTGGAGTCCGGCCAGGTGAGTTCGAGGATCTGATCGGACTGAAGTGCGCGGATGTTCGTGGGGGCGTCGCTCATCAATGGGGCTCGTTAAGATAAGGTTCCGGACACCCGCTAACTTAGCAAACGGGCGGGCAAGACGATACAGGGGTACGGAATGGAGAAATTTTATGTGAAGGCTTCGAGCGTCAACGCGGTTCGAAGGGCGCTCACGAGGGCTCCCGGCGGTGCGAGGGTGATCGGGCGCTTCGATCGCGAGACGATCGAATGCCTGCACACGATGGACTCACACAGTCTGGGCAGGCATTGGCCGGTCTTGATCAGCCGGCTCGGCAAGGTCGGGCTGTCCGTCGTGGAGCGGCCTCCCAGGGCGGGGGAAACCGTGAGAGCGAGGGAAGAGGGGGACACGGACGACGACTGAACCGGGCTTCCACGGTCAGCGGAAGATCCCCGTGATCGGCTCCCCGGTCGCGATTCTCAAGGGGCGTTTCAGGGTGTCGTGGAACTCGCGCGCGGGGTCGATCCCGAGCGCCCAGAACATCGTCGCGGCGAGGTCGTCGGGGGTCACCGGGTCCGTGGCCGGATAGGCGCCGTTGCGGTCGCTCGACCCGTACACGGCGCCGCCGTGAATTCCTCCGCCTGCGAAAAGCGCCGTGTAGCATGCAGGCCAGTGGTCTCGGCCGTTGGCTCCGAACTGCTTCGTGTCGGTGATCCGCGGCGATCTCCCGAACTCGCCCATCCAGACGAGTAACGTCTCGTCGAGCAACCCCCGTGATTTCAGGTCGAGGATCAAGGTCGGCACGGCCTTGTCGGTGCTGGGCAGCAGCCGATTCTTGAGCTGGTTGAAGTTGTCGCCGTGGGTATCCCAGCCGCCGGAGCCCTTACCGCCGATCGTATTCGAGTAGTAAACCGTGACGAACCGCACGCCCGCCTCGATCAGCCTGCGGGCGAGGAGACAGCTTTGTCCGTAGGTCGTCCGGCCGTAGTCGTCGCGGAGCTTTTCGGGTTCTTTCGAGAGGTCGAACGCCGCTTTGACCTTGGGCGACGACAGCATCGTGAGCGCACGATCGTAGAAGGCGTCCAGCCCGCGGGCCGTCTCATTCCAGCCGAGGAGGTCGCCTTGGCGGTCGATCATTCGCAGCAGGCCTCGACGGTCGTCGAGCCGTTCGACGGGAAGGCTTTCCGGTAGGCTGAGTTCGGGAAGTCGAAACGACTTGCTGTTGGGGTCGGAATTCACGAAGAACGGGTCGAATTCCTTACCCAGAAAGCTCGCCGTTTGGCCGGGGGTGACGCTCCCGTCCCGAAGAAGATGCGGGTAGGAGACGTGCGTGGGCACCGCCGGGTCACTGACCGGCGCGAATTTCGAGACGGTGCTTCCGTAGGAGGGGTAGAGCTCCTGCGTGTCTCGCAAACGGATATCGTCGATGGGTGGGACGTGCCCCGTGAGGCTGTAATACGTGGCCGAGTTGTGATTCTTCATCCGGTGATGGACGGAGCGGACCTGGGCGAACTCGCCGAGAATCTTGCTGAATTCCGGGAGATGCTCGGTCAGGTTCACACCCGGCAAATTCGAGGAAATCGGCTTGAACTCGCTCCGCATGCCGTCGGGAGCGCCCGGCTTCATGTCGAAGGTGTCGAGGTGGGACGGTCCGCCGAATTGATGGAGGAAGATGACGTGTTTCGCCTTCGGCCTCGGTCCGCCGCCGTGTGTCTTCGACGTTTCGGCGGCGTGGAGCAGGCTCGACAAGCTCAGACCGGCGACACCGGCCGTGCCGATCTTGAGCAAGCTTCGACGCGAAACGCGTGACGATTCATAAAAGTCCGGACAGGCGTGTCTCACGGCTCATACCCCTCTTTCGCGGATTATCATCCGAAGTCGGCATCCAATGTGTGTTTTTTGGCGGGGTTTCCCCGATACCAGACCACGACACAGGCCAGGCGATACTCGACGATCGCCGATTCAACGACCGAGATCACATTTTCGCTTCCGATTTCCGTGTTGATGAACGACATCGCGTCGTCACGAATCTCATTGACTCTTTCGATCAACTGCTTATTATTCCAAACGAATCCCCAGCGCTTACGGGTAAACACCTTGTATCGGATGGGACCGAACGATTGGACGGAGTGATCTTCTGTTAACATCTTAACCTTTTCAATGTCGGAGAAGAAATTCCTTGCTGTTCACAATCGCCCATGCCACGTCCTCCCAGGCTTCGCGCTGATTCTTGGCCTTGGCGACGTGTTGGAGGAAGCCGGCACGTTCCGAAGCCGTCGGCTCGCGGCCGAGTGCGGCCAGGGTCAATTCGTCGAGAATCGCGTCGTTCCCGGCCTTTGCGGCGAGTAATCGGCCGATGCGGTTGTCTTCGGCTTCGAGCTTGTCTCGGACTGAGGGTCCGTTAATGAGTTGAAACGCTTGGGCAAGGGTCGTCGCATCGGAACGTTCGCATTCGCAAGTCAAGAGCCGGTCGGGCTTTCCGAAAACCTTCAGGAACGGGCCTCCCATGCGCGCGCCTGGAAGTTGGGTGGCGCGAGTGCCCCGCGGCGCGTTGGCGTAACCGGCCGTTTTGCCGAGGGCCTGGCTGATTGCGTCGAGCAGAACTTCCGCCGGAAGTAAGCGAACGGACGCCCTGGAAAAGTTCACCTCGTCGTCGAGGTTCGTCTCGTTGGGCTCGGACCCGAGCTGGTAAGTCTGCGACTTCATGATCAGCGCGACGAGCGGCTTGAGCCGATAGCCGTTGGAGATTAACGCGTCGGTGAGCGCATCAAGCAGCGCGGGGTTCGCGGGCGGATTGGATTCTCGGAAGTCGTCCACGGGCTCCACGATTCCACGACCGAGCAAGTGGAACCAGACGCGGTTGGCCATGTTTCGGGCGAACTGACGGTTCTCCGTGGTCAGCCAGCGCGCCAACTCGTCCCGCGCGTCGAGATCGTTTCCGAGAGCGGGTGCCGGGGCTTGAGGCGGCTTCGGAGCGAGCGAAACTCCTGTCCGAGGTTGAACCATCCCGGGAGCGCCGCTCAGGTAAACAATCTCGTCACCGTTGATCTCGTGCTTGTCGAGGTCGTCGCCGCGGACGTTGGCGATCTCCTTCTGGCGGACATTCGAGAAGAAGGCGGCGAGGCCGTAGTAATCGTCCTGAGTCCAGACGTCGAAGGGGTGGTTGTGACACCGCGCGCATTGAAGTCGGACGCCGAGGAAGACCTGGCTGACGGTTTCGGCGAGTGTCTGCGGGTCGCGATTGGTGCGGAAGAAACTGGCGGCGGGGTTGGTCCAGGTCGACCCCTTCGCCGTGATCAGGTCGCGGGTAAAGGCGTCGAGCGGGCGGTCGGCCGCGAACTGGTCGCGAAGCCAGCGCTGGAGAACCCAGACGCCTTTCTCTCCCATCGTCTTTTCTTCGTTGCGAAGCAGATCGGCCCACTTCAGGGCCCAGAAGTCGGCGAATTCCGGCCGTTGAACGAGGCGATCGACGAGCGTCTCGCGCTTCGAGGGATCGGAGTCGTCGATGAATTCACGAACCTCCGCGGGCGTCGGCAATCCGCCGATCGAGTCGAGGGTCGCCCGTCGCAGAAAGACGGCGTCGGTGGCCGGTTCACTCGGGTTGACCTTGATGGCGCGGAGCTTCGCGAAGACGTGGCGATCCAGGACGTTTTTTTCCGGCAACGCGTGCCAGGCGAAATTCGGCCGTTCAGCGAGGAAGGCAAGCCGGCTGACTGCGCGACCGGTCAGGTATCGCACGGCGACGGCCGTCTCGGTGGGCTGCTTCGCATCGACGCGGCCTTCAGAGCCGACCACGACTTTGGTCGGGTCGCTCACGTCATAGGAGGCTTGTCGGGAGACGTCGCGGCGGGCGCCGTCGCTGAATGTGGCCGTGACGACGAGTTGTTGCGACAGTGAGGGGAACGGAGCGATCCGTTCTTTCGGGAAGACGTCGAGCTTGACGACGGTGGGAGCCGTCCCTTGATCGTCGGTCGCACCGCCTTTGATCCAGCCGATCAGCGCGCCGGCCTCAGTCGAAACTGCCGGAAAG
Source organism: Isosphaeraceae bacterium (assembly GCA_043738665.1). Taxonomy (GTDB): domain Bacteria; phylum Planctomycetota; class Planctomycetia; order Isosphaerales; family Isosphaeraceae; genus JAYUFP01. Next base: position 851 of record JAYUFP010000097.1, on the reverse strand, counting down.
CGTTGTCCCCCTTCGTGAGGTACTTTCCCGGTCGGCTTTTGCACGATGAGACTCGACCCGGGCTGGAGCAGGTCGACGCGGCGCCCCTGGGCCTCGCGGGTCATTGAGGCGAGGTCGAAGGTTGGGTCGTCGCCTCGCAGGCTCAGCTTGAAGCCCCCTTTGCCGTTCAGGTTTCCGTGGCAGGCGCCCATGTTGCAACCGGCTTTGGAAAGGACCGCGGCCACGTCGAGCCGGTAGCTCACGGGCTTGGTCTCTTGGAAACCCGAGACCGCGAGTGAGGCGCATACCGTGAGTCCACGCGTTTGAACGACCAGACGCCCCGCGCCGTCGCGGCGGGGGGACACGAGACCTGTCTTACTGACCGAGGCGAGCCCGACGGGTTCGACCCGGAACGTCGCATGACCGGTGAAATCACGGACGCCTTCATCGTCGGCGATTCCGGTGACGACGATTTGCTGACGTTCCCTCGGCCCGTTCAGGACGATTTCGGCAGGCATTAGCTCAAGGCGGGGAGCCGCTCCCATCGCTGTGACGACGCAAAGCGAGGCGAGAAGGCGCGAGAACGGGGCGATGCGGGGCGGGCTCATGAAACGGCATCCCCTTGACTCAGTCACGCGAGAGGCCTTCGCGGGTGCGGCGGACCGGGTTCGTCTGGCGAGGAAGCACCCGGGGGCGATCCGGGTCTGGGACTGTTTACCGTAATGGCGGGGGTGATTTAGGTCAAGGATAACCCGGAAACGCGAATCCTTCCATGAACGACGACGGACGGCCCTCTGGGAAGAAGGCCGTCCGTCGTGTTCCGATCGTTTCGGCGGCCGACATATCGTCGGTGACCGACATCACTTCTTGAC
>JAYUFP010000096.1:0-2540 GCA_043738665.1 Isosphaeraceae bacterium | reverse complement strand
ACCCGCGCTGGATCAGCCCGGAGAAGCTGGCGACCTTGGACGTCAGGGCAGGGGCCGATAAGGGGCGGATTTATCGGGTGGTTCGCGAGGGGACGTCGCTTCGGCCGGTCGCTAATCTGGGCAGGCTCCCGGTCAAGGATCTCGTGCAATCGCTCGCCAGCCCGAACGGAACGGTGCGCGAGAACGTCCAAAGGATGATCGTGCAACGGGGCGAGGACAAGTCGATCCACGAAACGATTAAGCATTTACTAGAAATTCCGCAACAAGCAAGTACACCCGCGGCTCGATCTCAGGCGTTATGGACTGTAAACGGCCTGGGCTGGACTTCATACGGTGGGGTGATGCACCAAAGTTTTCATGACGCCGACCCTAGAGTGCGTCGGGAGACGGTGCGGATTGCCGAACCCAAGCTTGACAAGGAACCTGAGTTTTTCAAAGCGGTGATTCAACTCGCGGACGACCCCGACATCCGCGTCCGTTACCAAGTCGCACTCAGTCTGGGACAGTCTAAAGACCCCGAAGCCGGTTCGGCCCTCGGCCAGATCGCGTTGAAGGACGGCGAGGAACCCTGGGTCCGCGCCGCGGTCCTTTCCTCCGCGACAAATCACGCGGCCGACATCCTCATGTGGATCCTACCCGGTCCCGACGACAAGGATCCTTCATCAAAGATGGTCGAACCGTTGCTCGCGACCCTCCTCGCGAAGAAGGACCGTGCCACGACCACGAAGGCTCTCGCCTTGATCAACCCTCCCGACGCCAAGCCCAGGAGCTGGCGGCTTGGCGCGGTGGCCGAGATTCTTGACGCTTCGGGCGACCCCGCGTTAATCGAGCAACCGGCGGTTAAACGGTTGATGGTCACCGCTCGAACGCTTGCCGTGAACCATGAGGCGAAGCCCAATGACCGCGCCACCGCCGTCCGACTCCTGGGTCGCGACAAGGCCGAAAGGGCTTCCGACATCACGCTTCTGGCGGAACGGCTCGACCCTTCCGAACCTCTTGAGGTCCAACTCTCCGCACTGAAGTCGCTCGCAAGGATGGACTCGGGGATTGCTTCGGAGGCCGTCGTTTCGCGGTGGACAAAGCTCGGCTCGGCCGTTCGTTCGGCGGTCCTTGATGCGTTGATGGCGCGACCCGGCTCGACCGAAGTCCTGCTCTCGGCCTGCGAAGCGAATTTCATCACGCCGGTTTCCATCGACGCCGCGCATCGGCAGGCTTTGATTTCCAGCAAAGACCCCTCGGTCGGTCGTCGCGCAACAAAAGTGTTTGATGCGCTGGCGATCGGTCCACGTCAAAGTGTGCTAAAGAAATTCGCTGAGGTCGGGAAAGCGGCCGGTGATCCGACCCGAGGCAAGGTCGTGTTCGCGAGGATCTGTGCGAATTGCCACAAGTTCGGAGGGCATGGGCATGAGGTCGGTCCGGACCTCGCGGCGCTCACCGACACGACGTTCGAGGCGATCTCGACGGCGGTCCTCGACCCCAATCGCGAGGTCGACGCCCGTTACGCCGGCTATGCCGCCGCATTAAAGGATGGTCGGGTGTTGACCGGCCTGATCGCCTCCGAAACGGCGAGCGCCGTTACGTTGAAGCGTCAGGAAGGCCAGCTCGACGTGATCCTCAGGGACGACCTTGAGGAGTTGAAGACGGAAGGGAGGTCGTTGATGCCCGAGGGCCTCGAAAACGACATCAAGCCTGCCGAGCTCGCGGACCTCGTGGCTTACGTCGCGTCGGGGGCTGTGAAACCCAAGAGCCTGGAAGGAAACACGCCGAAGCGTATCGTTCAAGCGGCTGATGGAATCGTCAGGCTCCCCGCGAGCGCCGCGGAGGTTTTCGGCGCGACCCTGACGTTTGAGCCGGCACTCTCAAATCTCGGCATGTGGCACAGCGCCGACGACCGCGCCTCGTGGACGTTCAAGGTCGATAAGGCGGGGCCGTTCACGGTCTCGATGGAATGGGCCTGCGCCGATGAATCGGCCGGGAACCCGTTGCAGGTCAAGGTCGGTCTCGTCACGATGCGGACTGAGGTCGCCGGGACGGGTTCGGGCACATGGGCGAACTACCGGACGATTTTCCTGACCGAAGTGAACTTGCCCGCCGGGACCCATCGGCTAAACATCGGCCCCGGCGGGGCTTTGCGGAATGCCTTGATGGACCTTCGCACAGTGGTTTTGACACCCCGAGGCGAAGGGGTTTATCGGAAGTGACGACGAAGGGGCGAGGTTGCTTTGCATTCACCGCAAATGCGTCGCGCCTGTTTTTTGCGGTGCGAGACCTTGGGATCGCCTCAACCGAAGCGGACATCGATTCGGGAGGAAGTGAGCGGTCGCGAAACCGTCAGACGATCGGCCTCTCCCCGGCTTTGCGGGGAGAGGGAGGGGTGAGCGACTGTGTTTCGCTCGCACCCGAGAATCAAATCGCCTCGGACAGCGACGGGCCGACCTCGGTGGGAACCGATTCTGCAACCGGCCTTGCCGTGAGCCGTTGTCGGACGTCGGCGAGCCATTCCTCCGATGGCAGACCGTACGGCCGGAACTTCTCGACAC
>JAYUFP010000095.1:0-7833 GCA_043738665.1 Isosphaeraceae bacterium | reverse complement strand
GCAACGTGGGTGCGCCAACGGATTCCGGCATTGTCGTTGGCGCACCCTGAGGAGTTCGATCACCTTGCGAAAACAGCCCCGCGCGGATAGCTTAAAGTCCTTTGCTTGCAAGGGCTCGCGACGTCCCGAACGCTTCGGACGTCCGGCACCGGGGCCGGGAAGACGCCCGGATGTTCCGGGGTCTCAGGGATGAGCCAAGGTGGGGGGATGATGGACGACGTCTCTGTCGGTCTGCTCGGGGTCGGAACGGTGGGTTCGGGCGTGGTTCGGCTCTTACACGAGCACGGTGACCGAATCGCGCGCCGGTCGGGGAAGCGGTTGATTCTCAAATCCGCCGCGGTCCGCGACTTGAAAAAGACCCGCAACGCCCCGCTTCGCGACACCAGGCTCGTCACTGACCCGAGGGAAGTGATCGAGGACTCCGAGATCTCCGTCGTGATCGAGACGATGGGGGGCATCGAACCCGCACTGAGCCTGACTCTCGACGCCCTCGAAGCCGGAAAAGACGTCGTCACGGCCAATAAAGCACTCCTGGCCGAGCACGGGCCCGCGATCTTCGCACACGCACGGAAATACGGCCGGGCGGTGGCGTTTGAGGCGAGCGTCGGCGGCGGGATTCCGATCGTTCACGCGCTTGGGGTGTCGCTCGCGGCAAACCAGATTCAGAGCCTCTCGGCGATCGTGAACGGCACGTGCAACTTCATCCTCACGTCGATGACGCGCGATGGTCTCTCCTACGAAACCGCCCTCAAGCAAGCCCAGGAACTCGGTTATGCCGAGGCCGACCCGACGATGGACGTCGACGGCACCGACACTGCGCACAAGCTGGCCATTCTCGCCCAGCTTGCGTTCGGGGCCAGCGTGAACATCCGCCAGATCCCCCGCTCGGGTATCGACACGCTTCAGCTCGCCGACATCAAGTACGCGGCGGAGCTCGGTTACACCCTTAAGCTTCTGGCGCTTGCGAAGCTCTCCGACGCCGGCCTGGAATTGCGGGTCGCTCCGGCTTTGGTCAAGCACGGAACCCCTTTGGCCGACGTCCGTGGACCTTATAACGCGATCCGGGTCGTGGGAGACGCGGTCGGCGACACACTCTTTTACGGCCGAGGCGCGGGGACGCTGCCGACGGCCTCCGCCGTGGTGGGCGACCTGATCGACGTCGTGATCGGACGCGCCGGCTTGACCGCCAAGGCACTCGACCTCTGGCCCGCGACCGAAACGCCGCCCGCTTTGACCCCGACGACCGCGGCCCGAAGCCGACAATACATGCGGTTCACCATCGCCGACCGTCCCGGAGTGATCGCCAGGATCGCCAAGGCGTTGGGAGACCACGCGATCAGCATCGCGAGCGTGATCCAGCACGACCCCGGAGACGACGCCGCCCCCGACGGTCCCGTGCCCCTGGTAATCATGACCCACTCCGCCTCTGAAGCCGCCGTGAGTGCGGCGCTGGCCGAAATCGACAAGCTGGACATCGTGCGAGTGCCGAGCGTTTGCTTGCGGGTCGAGGAATGAGAGGCCGCGTTGTGCAAAGACTCTTGGTGATTCTGGCCGGTCTTCTGGCAGTGAGCCTCACATCGTGCGGTGTCGATGGCACTCCCGACCCCGCCGACGACGCGTTTTGTGGTAGTTTGCTCCAGCAACTGGAAAACCTCGACGCGATCGACGTGCTCAAGAATCCTGCCGCCCGCTTGCCGACCGGTGGAACGACGCATGAAGAAGCACTTGCCCTCTGCTTGAGATTTCAGGAACTCGGTACTGAGCGAATCATCGCCTTTGTCGAAGCGCCGCTCAAGAATGTGCCGTACGATTCGTCATTCGGTTACGCCCTAGGCGTGGTGATTCAGCTTCCCACTGACCTCAAGCAACGGACCGCCATTTTCCGACTCTATGCCAAGAATCATCGCAACGTAGGTTACACACCCCGCGCCGACACGGGGCAGAAATATCTTTACATACGATGGGCAGGACGTAAGGCGTCCAGCATTCTCTAAAATCGATGAACGTATCACCAATACCGAACGTAGGGTCCGCCGTGCGGACCATAATCGCGCGCGGCCGCGAACTCGGTCCGCACGGCGGACCCTCCAAGAGGCACCCGCCCGAGTCATGAAATACGCAATCGTGATCCCCGACGGCGCCGCCGACGAACCGCAGGCCACTCTCGGCGGCAAGACCCCGCTCCAGGCGGCGAAGACCCCCGAGATGGACCGAATTGCGTATGACGGGATCGTCGGCCGTTCGCGAAACGTCCCCGATCGGTTCCTCCCGGCGAGCGACGTGGCGACTCTCAGCCTCCTGGGCTACGACCCCGAGAAATATTATACGGGGCGCGCCCCGCTGGAAGTCGTGGCGATGGGCATTCCGCTCGGACCCGACGACTGGGCCGTGCGCTGCAACTTGATGACAATCCTCGACGGCAAGATGACGGACTTCACCGCCGGGCACGTCAGCAGCGAGGAAGGCAAACAACTCATTGAGGTTCTTTCCAAAGCGTTGACGCCCGCGAACCCCCAGGTCGAATTTCACCCCGGCGTCAGCTATCGCAACGCGATGATCTACCGAGGAAAGCCCGGAGAAAAGCCGTTCGGCGACGACACCCTGACGACTCCCCCGCACGACGTCCCCGATTTGCCTTCGGTCGATTATTTACCCCAAGGCACGGGTTGCGAACTGCTCCGCGAGTTGATGTCGGTCGGCTCGATGACGATTGGCGATCACCCGGTGAATCTCGCACGAATCGCCGGGGGCAGGCACCCGGCGAACGCGGTCTGGCTCTGGGGACAGGGCAAAGCGCCGAGCATGCCGACGTTTCAATCGCTCCACGGCGTGAAGGGGGCGATGGTCTCGGCGGTGGACCTCGTCCGAGGAGTCGGCCTGCTCGCCGGGTGGACCCGGATCGACGTCCCCGGCGCGACGGGATACCTCGACACCGACTACGAGGCGAAGGCGCGTTACGGGATCGAGGCCTTGAAAACCCACGACCTCGTGTGCATTCACGTCGAAGCCCCCGATGAAGCCAGCCACGAAGGCCGGGTCGACGCCAAGGTCGAGGCCCTGGAACGGATCGACAAGGACATCGTCGGGCCGTTGCGAAAGGCCCTCGAAACTCACGGCGAGTACCGAATCTTGGTCTCGCCCGACCATGCGACCCTCTTGCGGACCAAAGCCCACGACCGCGACTGGGCCTGCTGGACCATCGCGGGGACGGGGGTCAAGGCCTCGGGGCTTACTTATGATGAAGTCGTCGCGAGGAACGGCGGCGGCCCGGTTTTTGAACGCGGATTCGAGTTGATGAGCACGTTTTTGAAATGACGGAGGGCGAATGACGGATGACGGATCAATCCAATTTTGGTCATACGTCATCCGCCATTCCTCTTGCAACGAACTGGAGCGAGACAGTGCCTCTGCTTGTCCAAAAATTCGGCGGGACGAGCGTCGCCGACTCGACAAAAATCCTCGCCGCGGCAAAGCGCGCGATCCGGGCGCACGAGCGCGGCGAGCAAGTTCTCGTCGTCGTCTCGGCGCGGGGGAAAACGACCGACGAACTCATCGAACTCGCCAGGGAAATCACCGAGCGACCCCCCGCGCGCGAAATGGACATGCTCCTTTCCACGGGCGAGCAGATCAGCGTCGCGTTGATGGCGATGGCGATCCAGTCTCTGGGCGTCCCGGCGATCAGCTTCACGGGGGCCCAGATCGGCCTGGTGACCGACAGCTTTCACACCAAGGCCCGCATCCGCAACATCGCCACCGACCGCATGGTTCAGGCCCTGAATGAGGGCAAGATCGTGATCGTCGCGGGCTTTCAAGGGGTCGATGAAAACTACAACATCACCACCCTCGGGCGCGGCGGTTCCGACACCACCGCGGTGGCCCTTGCCGCGGTCCTCCGCGCCAACGCCTGCGAGATCTACACCGACGTTACCGGTGTTTTCACCACCGACCCGCGGATCGTCCCCGAAGCCCGCAAGATTGACCGCATCAGCTATGACGAGATGCTCGAACTCGCCAGCCTGGGCGCGGGCGTGATGCACTCGCGCTCTATCGAGTTCGCCAAGAAGTACGGCGTGCCGATCCACGTGAGAAGCTCGTTCAACGACTCCGAAGGAACCTGGATCGTCTCCGAGGCCGACGCCAAGCGACTGGGCGTGATGGTGACTGGCGCGGCACTCGTGAAGGACGAGGCGCGGATCACGATCACCGGAGTCCCCGACCGTCCCGGCGTCGTCCACAGGATCTTCGCGAGCATCGCATCGTCAAATATCGTCGTGGACATGATCGTCCAGAACGCCTCGCAAGACGGCAAGACCGAGGTCAGCTTCACCGTCGCCGCCGGCGACCTGGCCGAGACCCTTCAGGTGGCCAAACTCGCCGCGGAAGCCATCGGCGCCAAGGGAGTGACCCACGGGGCCGAAGTGGCCAAAGTTTCCGTCGTCGGACAGGGGATGCGCACCCACACGGGCGTCGCCACCGCGATGTTCGAGGCGCTCGCCGAGGCCGGCGTTAACATCGAGATGATCACGACCAGCGAGATCAAGATCAGCGTCCTGGTGAAGCGAACCGACGCCGCCAAGGCCCTGAAAGCCGTGCATGAAGCGTTCGCACTCGACGAAATCGACTGGTCGAGCGAGCCGTTCGCGATCGAGACCTCGGCGACCCTCGCCCAGCAAAAAACGCCCGCCCCCGCGACGGCCAACGGCCACAACCCGGCCGACGATCACGGCATGGAGGACATCGTGATTTCGGGAGTCGAACTCGACGAGACTCAGGCACGAATCACGTTGCCCGACCTTCCCGACCGTCCCGGTTACGCCGCCGGGGTCTTCCGCAAGATCGCCGAGGCGGGCGTTTTCGTGGACATGATCGTTCAGAACGTGAGCACCGAGGGCAAGACAATGCTCTCGTTTACCGTTCCGAGAGACGTCGCCGGCAGGGCGGCGGAGGCGGTCCGGGGGGTGGGCTCCGGCGAGGTCATGGTCGAGGAGACGTTGGCCAAACTCTCCGTGATGGGGGTCGGCATGCGGACCCACACGGGTGTCGCCACGCGAATGTTCGGCGCTCTGGCTGACAGAGGCATCAACATCGCCCTGATCAACACGAGCGAGGTCCGCATCAATGTGGGGACCGACCTCGCACGAGGCAGAGACGGGCTGAAGGCGCTCCGAGAGGCCTTCGCGTTGAACTCGGAATCCTGATGATCCGCTGACGTTCGACGCCCCTGAGTTCATCCCGATAGAGTAAAATCCTCATCACGAACGGCCGCTCGCCGCCCACTCCTTCGATTCAGAAAGACGAGAAATTCCGTGGCACGCGACAAGGTGGTACTGGCTTACAGCGGCGGGCTCGACACGTCCGTCGCCGTCAAATGGATCAATGAGACCTACGGACTCGACGTCATCGCCTACACCTGCGACCTCGGCCAGGGGCAGGACATCGAGGCGATCCGTCAGAAGGCGCTTCGCACGGGCGCGGTCGAGGCGATCGCCGAGGACGTCCGCAACCTCTTCGTCGATTTTTTCGCCTTCCCTTCGCTGATGGCCGGAGCCTTGTATGAAGGCAAATACCCGCTCGCCACGGCCCTGGGACGCCCACTGATCGCGCAACTGATGGTCCGGGTCGCCAAGGAACACGGCGCTGTGGCCGTCGCCCACGGCTGCACGGGCAAAGGGAACGACCAGGTCCGCTTCGACGTGACCTTCCAGACCCTGGCCCCGCAACTGAAAATCATCGCCCCGGTCCGCGAGTGGAAGTGGACACGGACGCAAGAGCTCGATTACGCCGTCAAGCACGGGATCGAGGTCGAGGCGACCAAGCAGTCGATCTACAGCACCGATCAAAACCTCTGGGGTCGTTCGATCGAAGCGGGGATTCTCGAAGACCCCTGGATCGAGCCCCCTGCCGACGCCTTCCAGTGGACCCAGAACCCCCGGAGCGCACCCGACGAGCCCGAGGAAGTCGAGATCGGCTTCGAACGCGGCAAGCCGATCAGTCTCAACGGTCGCGACATGGACGGCGTGGCGCTGATCGAAGAACTGAACAAGGTCGCCGGCAGACATGGAGTCGGCCGAATCGACCATGTCGAGAACCGCCTCGTGGGAATCAAATCCCGAGAGATTTATGAGGCCCCCGCGGCGGTCGTCCTGCACGAGGCCCATCGCGAGATCGAGTTTCTGACCCTCTCGAAAGACGCCCTCCGTTTCAAGACGCACGTCAGTCAGGCGTACTCCGACCTGATTTACAACGGCCTCTGGTTCAGCGCCTTGCATCAAGACTTGATGTCATTCGTGGTTTCGAACCAGCAATACGTCTCGGGCTTGGCGCGTGTGAAGCTCTATAAAGGCCACGCGATGATCGTCGGCCGCAAGAGCGAGCACAGCCTCTACCGCCACGAACTCGCCACCTACGACGAAGGCGACACCTACGACGCCTCCGCGGCACTTGGGTTCATCAAAATCCACGGTCTCGCGCAGACCACGCAGGCGAAGTATCAAATGCTCAAAGGCCCCGGCGGGAAGCAGATCGAACTGCCGAGCATCATTCCGCCGGACAGCGGGGGGAAATGACCCATGACGATGATGATCCAGGACCGGGACGTCGCCCGGAAGTTCATCCAGCAGCGTCGCGAGAGCGGGAACGACCGCTGGGACGAGGTCTGGGATGGGGTGTACATTGTCATGCCGAATCCAAACGTCGAGCACCAGGATATCGCCTCGGGATTTGTCGCCGTTTTCCGAGTGGTTCTCGACTGGACGGGATCGGGCAAGTCCTACGCAGGGCTGAACGTCAGCGATCAGTTGCACGATTGGACACGGAATTATCGTTGCCCTGACGTCGCGGTTTACCTTTCCGGAAACTCCGCAATGCGGATGGCGGCTTACATGCGAGGCGGCCCCGATTTCGCCGTCGAGATCGTCAGCCCCGATGATCGCTCCCGGGAGAAGTTCGACTTTTACGCCAAAGTCGGCGTACGCGAATTACTCATTGTTGATCGAGATCCATGGACGCTTGAGCTTTACCGTCGAAGCGGGGCCGAATGGTCTGCCGCCGTGACGAGCACGCAGGGACAGCCGTCATCCCTGCGGTCGGAAATCCTGCCGCTTGCGTTTCGCCTCGAGCCCGGCGAGGCGAAGCCGGCCATCATCATCGAGCATACCGACGGCGTTCAGCGGTGGACGGTGTGACGCGCTCTGAACCGGAGAGAAGGCGATGATCGACTGGAACCTCGCTGTCGAAGCCCTCGTGATCGCCTCGCGCCGCGAGCTCGTTTGATTCTTCGGCGAACAACCGATCGAGAGCGTCTGGGCGATCGGATACACGGTGGAAGCTACGCAAGGCGACGTGATGCTCAGCGCGGATACTTACTCCCACCGGGAAACCTATGAAAACGTCAGGTATCCTCGTCTTGAAGAGATGGGGCTTGATCACGAGGGTCGCCTTCAAGCGAATGGAGCGTTTCGACCGCATCAAGATCGGAGAATTTTGAAAGACTCACGAGGGCAACTCCCCATCCGCGACCTTCTTATCAAGCCAATCCAAAGCGTCGCGCTTGCTATGCACCAACCCTTCAAGTTGAGCCTCAAAAGCCGCATGAAGATATATCGCGAATAACGGCCCGTGCTTGACCCCATGCCTGCCCAGGTCGTGCCCCCCTAGCAACGGCGGCGGATTGATGGGGCCGGTCGGCTCATTCTTGAGATAATATTCGCAATATTCGACATGACTGGCGTCGCCGGTTGATGCCATTGCGTCGGCGCGGTGCAAAGCCAGCAATTCGTCGATCCCCGGCATCGCCAGGACCTTTTTGAGCTTCGACTCGCGGAGCTTCGTGGC
>JAYUFP010000094.1:0-2542 GCA_043738665.1 Isosphaeraceae bacterium | reverse complement strand
TCGGGGCCTCGCGGATGCTCGCCCGCTACACGCGGTCCTGCGGGGCGACGACCTTGATCCTTCCCGAAGCCCTCGCCGATCGACACGACCGCCGCGCCCTCGACGGCCAGGCCGCTGAAGACTGCACGGGGCCGGACCACCTGGCGTTGCTGCTGAAAACCCTTTCGCGGCAAGGGGTTGCCTCCTGGGTTGAGCTCGACCTCGGCGGCGATCGCCCCTTGCCAGGGATTCCGGCGGCCGACGACCCCGAAGCCGTCGCCCGGGGGTTCGTCCGGATCGATCGCAACGGCGGGACCGACGGCCCCTCGCCCTGCCATCACCCGATCGCCCCCGAAGTCTCCGAGGCGCTCAAGCGTCGCGTGACCGAGGCCGTGAATGCGTACAAGGTGGGTGGGAATCTCGCCGGCCTCCTGATCCGGCTTGGATCCGGGCCGACCCTGCTTGGGCCGTCCGACACCGGCTTCGATGACGCCACCTTCACCCGCTTCGTCCGGGAAGCCTTCGACCCCGAGACCGCCAAGGGTTTGCCCGGCATCAAGACCGATGACCCCGAACGGTTCGCCGCGAGGACGCGGTTCCTCGCCGGTTCGGGACGGATGCCCTGGCTGACCTGGCGGTCCAAGCAAATCGCCGCGCTTTACACTTCGCTCGCGGACGCCGCGAAAGCCGCGAGCCCTTCGGTGAAGCTCGCCGTGTCGACCCCGAGTCCCGGAGAAGGCCCCGCGGGAACCGAGGCGCGGAAGGCCGACCTCGCGGGACTGGCACCCAGCCTCGCCTGGAGGGCGGTCGGGCTCGACCTCGAAGCTTGGCCGGTCGGCGACTCGGCCCCGGTCGTGTTTCGCGGCATGAATCTCGGTTCCGACGACCTGGCGCACGACCTGGCGACCAGCCCCGAGCTCGACGCGAAAGTCGCGGCAAGGCCTGACCGCGGCGTCCTGATCGACTCCGGGGAACTGCCGGAGCCCACGAATCCGGGGCTCTCGCTCGCGGCCCCCGCGATCGATTCCGGTCCCAACGGCGACGAGCCCCTCGGCCACGCCCTCGCCGCGCTCGACGCCCGATGGCTCTGGCTCGCCTCGGCGACCGTCCTCGGCAACGAGGAGCGCTGTCGGCGATTCGCGAAGGTCTTCCGTGCCCTGCCCGCCACGCCCCCCGCCGAGCGGCAGCCGCTCTCCTTCGGGATCTCCGTGCGGGCTTATCCCGTCGGCGGGCAGACCTATCTCTCGCTCGCCAATGACACCCCGTATCCGATCCGCCTCGAAACGGTGGTGACCGGAACGGCCGGAACGCCGGTGCATGACCTCGGCCGCGACAGCTCGCTCCGCCCCTCGTCGGACGCCTCCGGCCGGCACCTCGTTCTCGACCTCCTCCCGTTCGGAGTCGCCGCGGTCCGGATCGCGTCGCCCGAAGTCAAGGTGACCGCGGTCACGCCTTACCCTTCCGAGACCGTCCTGAGCGGCATGAACGCCCAATTTGAAGTGCTTTCCGCCAAGCTCTCCAAGCTTTCCCGAGGCGCTGACAAGGACGGCGCCAAGGAAAAAGACAGGTCACGCACCTCCCCCGCCAACCCCGGATTCGAGCCCGACGGCCCCAAGTCCGCCGTCCAGCTCACCATGCCGGAGACGGGCACCGGTCCCAAAGAAGCGATCGAGACCAAGGCACTCGCCCCGCAAGGCTGGCAGGTGATCGGCGGGATGGGAAGCGGCGTGGTCATCGACCTCGAACAGCCGCATACCGGCCGCGGTTCGCTCAGGCTCGACACCCCCGAGCCCCCCGCGTCGGCGGTCTCCGACGACTTCGTCCCCGTCGTGCAGAACGCGATCATCGTCCGTGCCTGGCTTCGTTCGGAGAAACCCGACACCAAGATCAAGGTCTGGATCGAAGGCGAGAGCAACGGCCATAAGTACCGGCGAGTGTCTGAGTTGACCGTTCAACCGGGGTGGTCCGAACGCGCGGTCCGAGCCTCCGACGTCCCCGCCGCCGGGCTCGACGCCGCCCGCGTCCGGTTTGAGATGCTCGGCACGGGGAGCCTCTGGGTCGACGACCTGGCGGTGACCGGCGAGATGCTCTCCGAGCCCGAGCGCCGCAACACCCGCAACGCCCTCCTCGCGGCGATCCAGGCGTACCGGGAACGTCGGTTCGCCGACTTCGCGAGGCTTTCCGGGTCGCACTGGGCCAGGCAATCGCCACCGGCCGCCGGGACAGGTTCCGATCCCTCTCCGGATCGGGTTGCCGCGGAGCGCGGAGGTTTGCTCCGCAGCGGCGACGCGACTGAGCTACCCCGGAATCGTCGGCTGCGGTAAACTCTTGCTCTTGTAGGGTCCGCTGTGCGGATCGTCTGCGAGCCTTTCATCGGGCAGAAGACGGTCCGCACAGCGGACCCTACAATCCCGGATCCCGCGGCTTCACGGATCGTCGCGGACCACCGGGTGCCGGTCATCAATCAAGGAGGGGCCGAGTGTTCGTCGCCTGTAGCACGCTCTGCTTCTCGCGGGAGCCGATCGAGTCGGCCCTGCGACACATCGCCGAACTGGAATTCGAC
>JAYUFP010000093.1:0-2544 GCA_043738665.1 Isosphaeraceae bacterium | reverse complement strand
TCGACGGCATCATCCGCGCCACCGACGTCCTGCTCGCGGGCCGGAACGTTGTAGTCTGCGGCTACGGCTGGTGCGGCAAGGGCGTCGCCCTGCGTGCCCGAGGCATGGGCTCGAACGTCGTGGTGACCGAGATCGACCCGATCCGCGCCCTCGAAGCCCGGATGGACGGCTTCCAGGTTCTGCCGATCGCCGAAGCGTGCAAGCTCGGTGACCTCTTCATCACCGTCACCGGCAATATTCACGTCATCCGCGGCGAGCACTTCGCCGCGATGCGAGACGGTGCGATGATCTGCAACTCGGGCCACTTCAACGTCGAACTCGCGTTGGACGACCTCGCCGGCCTCGCGAAGACGACCAACAAGGGAATCCGCGAATTCGTCGATGAGTACATCATGGCCGACGGCCGTCGCCTCTATGTGCTCGGCGAAGGCCGGTTGATTAACCTCGCCGCCGCACACGGGCACCCCGCCAGCGTGATGGACATGAGCTTCGCCGCCCAGGCGCTCGCGACCGAGTGGTCGGTGTCGCAGAAGGGCAAGCTCGAGCACAAGGTCTACAACGTGCCGAAGGCCGTCGATGAATGGGTCGCCGCGCTGAAGCTTCAGACGATGGGAATCGCCATCGACACCCTCACCGCCGAGCAGACCAAGTATCTGGCGAGCTGGGAAATGGGAACCTGATCGGTCCCGATTCCGTGAGTCTCGGGGATGAGGGTTGGATCGACCGACCCTCGTCCCCCGTTTTTTTCGAGGATTTCCTTTCATGCCCGACATCCGCCCGTTCCGCGGCGTCCGTTACGACATGGCCCAGGTCGGGGCGTTGTCCGCCGTGGTCGCGCCGCCTTACGACGTGATCGACCCCGCCTTGCAGGGAAAGCTCTACCAGGCCAGTCCGTATAACGTCATCCGCCTGGAGTTGAACCGCGAAGAACCCGGCGACGACGCCGAGAACAATCGTTACGGCAGGGCCGCGAAAAACCTCCGCGACTGGCGACGGCTCGGCGTCCTCCGGGAGGACGATCATCCCGCCCTTTACGTCTACCACCAGACGTTCACGGTCGAAGGGACGACGTTCACTCGCAAGGGGTTCATCGCGCGAGTCCGCCTGGAAGCGTTCGGCGAAGGGCGGATCTTCGCCCACGAGCAGACCCTTTCGGGACCAAAGGCCGACCGCCTCAAACTGTTCAACGCGACCAAATATAATCTCAGCCCGATCTTCGGACTCTACCCTGATCCGCTGAACGAGGTTCTCACGGCGGCGGAAGCCGGGATTCGCGACCGGACTCCGCTCGAAGCCGTCGACCATCTCGGCGTCATCAACCGCCTCTGGCCGGTCACCGACGAGCACACGGCCACGGCCGTACAGGGGTTGATGTCGGACCGGTCGATCTTCATCGCGGACGGACATCATCGGTATGAGACCGGCGTCAAGTACCGCGACGACCTCGCGGCTTCCGGTGAGCTCGCCGGCACCGACGATCCCGCCAACTTCACGATGATGATGCTCGTGGGGATGAGCGACCCCGGGCTGATCATCCTGCCGACGCACAGGCTCGTCTCGGGCTTCCCCGGGTTGACGTCGACGAGGCTCGCGGAGCTGCTCGCTCCCGAGTTCGAAGTCGCGGTCATCCCCGCGGGGCCGGATCAGGCCCGGGAGGTCTGGGAAGCGATCGAATCGGGGGGAGACCAGGACGTCCTCGGTTTCGGAGCGGTCGCCGACGGCGGCTGGCTGATCGCCAGACTCCGCTCCGACGCGACGATGGACAGGCTCTGCCCCGACCACACCCCCGACTGGCGTTCGCTCGGGGTGAGCATCTTGCATGAACTGGTGCTCAAGCACTTGCTCGGTCCGGTGGGAGACGCGTCCTGCCGCCACGTCCACCTCATCGACGAGGTGAACGCCGAAGTCAGCGCCAAGGGGTGCGACCTCGCCTGCCTCGTCCCCGCCGCGGGGATGGCGGAAGTCGAGGCGATCGCGTCGAATCTGGAAAAGATGCCCCCAAAAAGCACGTATTTCTATCCAAAGCTGCTGACGGGGCTGGTCCTGAACCCGCTTAAATGAATGAAACTCATCCACAGATGACTCAGATAAACGTAAATAAAGAATGAAATTTGATTCAATCTTTTTTATCCGCGTTCATCGGCTTCATCCGCGGACGACTTTTCTTTTGCCGGACCCTGTGGACAAACGACCAGACCTTTGGTTACGATCCAGCTTTTCCGCCCGATTGATTCGCTCCTCTGAGGACGCCACGGGGCTCGGATGCCGGACACGGACGTTGAGAGTGAAGGTCTGCGCCTGACGCCGGGGCCGCTGCGCGACTGGTTCGCCTCGGCGTTTCCCCTGGGGCCGACCCCCGCGCAGTCCATGGCATGGCCGGTCCTCGCGGCCGGACAAAATCTACTCCTGATCTCGCCGACCGGCACCGGGAAGACCCTCGCGGCGTTCCTCGGGACGCTCGACCGGCTTCTCGCGGAACACGCGGCGGGGACGCTGGTGAACGGGCTCCGGTGCGTCTACGTTTCGCCGTTGCGGAGTCTTGGC
>JAYUFP010000092.1:0-7839 GCA_043738665.1 Isosphaeraceae bacterium | reverse complement strand
GGCGCGGCGATTTCGTTTTTCGGAGCGGTGTACGACGGATTCCCGTCAACCGGAGCGCCAGTGCGAAGTCCGTTCGGTCGCGGCCTTTCGGATCGCCCTCAACGGCGGACCGGCACCGTCACCTTGAAGTGGGCGAAATCTTCGAGCTTCTCCTTGTCGTCCTTCAAGTCGTCGTGGGTGAGGAAGACCTTGCAGACGGCGGAACCGGGTTTTACCGCCCGAACCTGGACGCCTAGCTCGATCATCTTGCCGGGAAGGATTCGAGGAATCTGAGGGAAGATCCACACGCCGGGGTCTGTGCCGGGCTGGGCCTTCTGGTCGGTTCCGTAGATTTGTTTCGCCTCGACGTTGTCGGTGAGTTTGACGCTGAGATTCATTCCCGTCGCTTCCTTGGTCCCCTTGTTGACGACCTTGATGCGATAGGTCACGATCTCACCGACGTCCACAACGGGACGGGTCGCGCTCGCGTCGATCAAGAGGTCCGCCAGCCCGGAGACGTTCGTCGATTTCGTGTCCTTGGCGAGCAGACCGGCATCGGCGCGGGCTTCGACGGCGATCTGGTAGAGGCCGATCCCTCCCATCCGGACGTCGAACGAGAGCACGGCCTTTTCGCCGGGGTCGAGTTGGGTCCGGGTCCATGTCAGCTTGCGCGTCTCGGCGTCCCAGCGCGCCCCCGCGGGCAGGGCGTAAAGACGGCCGCTCACGGGGACCAATGCGATGACCTTGACGTTCTTCGCGGGGGCCGTCCCCGGGTTTTCGAGAGTGATCTCGTAGTTTCCCAGAGTGTCCGTGAACCGCTCTTCCTGGCCGACGAGCTTCATCGCCAGCTTCGGTTCGACGACGGTGACCGTCGCCAGTCCGGTCGCCTCGGGCGCGCCTTCGACGACGTCAGGGCTGACCACGACGACCTGGCACGTCTGTTCGCCCCCTTGCAACGCGTCGGTGACGAGCGAAGCGACGACGAGCCGTTCGCCGGGGTTGATCACCTCGATCGGCTCTTGCTCGAAGAGATTCTGCTCGTTCGGTTCACCCGACTCGTGGCGCAAGCCGGGGCTGAGCTTGGCACGGACCACCACCTGCCGTGCGGGGCCGTCGCCGATGTTCGTGATCGCGATCTTGAAATCGACCGGCTGTTTCAGAAGAACCTTGTTCGTGGCGGGGAGGAGTTCGAGCTTGAGCTTGGGTTCGCGGACCATCGTCCGGGAACGGCCGCCGGCCTTCATGATGACCGTCGCGGAGTGCTCGAAGGCACCCCGCTCCGTCGGCTTGACGCTCACCGTGATGACCCGCTCCGACCCCGCGGTGACGGTCCCGAGCGCCCACGTCAAGAGATTGCCGCCGATCGGCTGGGTTTCGGGCTGACTGGAGACGAAGGTGAGTCCGGCGGGCAACTGGTCGCGAACGACTACCCCTTGAGCGTCGGTCGAGCCGCTGTTTTTTACGACGACCTTGAGCGTGGCGGACTGGCCGATGTTCATGGCCTGCGGGGCGATCACGTCCACGGTCAGGCCGATGTTCTGACGGCCGATCGGTAGGCGGTCGGCGGGCAGGACGAATTCGGGGTCGCCCTCGCGAGCGGATGTCGCGGGAGCGGGAGCGGGTTGACCCGGCAGGACCGCCGCGGCGGGCAGCTTGCTGCCGTCTGAGGCCGGGGGCGTCGCCGGGGCCTGAGCGCGGACCGTCTCCGGGTCGGTGAGAGGCTCGGGCTCCTTCACCGGGGCCGCCGCGGGCAATTCGGTAGGGACTGGAAGCGGGTCGCCGGTCGTCGCGGGCTTGGTGATCGCTTTTTTGAGAAATTTGGGCAGCGGGACCGCCGGGGCCTTGGTTTCCTCGGGAGCCGGCTCGGGCTTCTGCGGCTCGGGACCGAGATGCGCCGGGGTCTCAGCAGGGAACGGTTCGGGCGCTCCTTCGGCGGGCTCGGCTTTGGACTGCGCCTTGGGCAAGACGAGCGGCCGTTCGCCCTTAGAGACCGGGAACGGGGCGGGTTCGTCGTCTTGCGCCGAGGCTGCCGGTATCGCCGGCGCAAGGCCGACGACGGCGATTGCGGTCACGATTAACAGATAGATTCGCCGGCCCATGAGTCTTCGGTCCCTTCCTTGGGAACGTCCCCGGACGACGCCACGTTCTGAAGCGAGCGGGGCGGACGGGCTCATCCGGCCTCCGGTCCTCTGGAGTCCTTCCGAATCCTTTCGGAACGTTCCCCAAACGGGCGCAAAGGCCGCGCAACGGTGATTCCGGCCCAAGTTGGCCCGTTTCTTAACAGAAGGGGCCTGGAGCAGGAAGGTCAGTTTCCAGGAGGATTACAAAGTCAAAGCGGATTAACCGCGGAGATCGCGGAGAGAGATTGGAAGAGCGAGTTGGGAAGAGACAGTGGGAAGTGACAAAACTTAACGACTAGGCTGGCTTTGGCCGGCCTGTCCCCGAGTCGTTTCTACTCTCTTCTCCGCGTTCTTTGCGTTCTCCGCGGTTAAGTCTCCCCTCAGATCTTCAAGAGAATGAGTTCGGCAAGACGCCCGGCGATGTCTTCGGGTTCGTCGTCGGTCGCGACCGGCCAAGGTCTGACCTCGGCCAGTCCGCGAACCCAAGTGCGTTGCCTTTTGGCGAACTGGCGGGTCCGCAACTGAATGCTTGCAACCGTTTCCGGGAGAGATGCCCGGCCCTCCAGAAGGTCGATCACCTCGCGATAACCAACCGCTTGAGCGGGGACGATATGCAGAGGATGTGGTCCATTCATTAAGCGGCGGACTTCCTCGACGAACCCCTGGTCGAACATCTGAACGACGCGACGGTCGATCCTACCGCAAAGTTCACCGCGGTCACGTTCCATGGCGAAGACGTGGACACCTGCCGGGGCATGCCGGCCGTGTTCGTTCTGGAACGTGCTCAGGGGGCGGCCGGTCAGCGCGGCGACCTCGAGTGCGCGGACGACCCGCCGACGGTCATTCGGATGCAGTCGCGCCGCGGTGATCGGATCGACGACGGCGAGCCTCGCGTGCAGGGCCGGGTCGCCGAGGGCTTCCGCCTCGCGTTCCAGCTCGTCCCGCAAGCCGGGATCGGCGGCAGGGCCTTCGAACAACCCTCGAAGCAAGGCTTTCATATAGAGCGCCGTACCGCCGACGAACAACGCGCGTTTCCCCTTCGCCTCGATTCCGGCAACAATCTCCGTTGCCTGGTCCCGGTAGTCGGCGACGCTCCACGACTCCCGGGGGTCGAGCACATCGATCTGATGATGAGGAACGCCTTGGCGTTCTTGCGGCGTCGGCTTGGCGGTGCCGATGTCCATGCCGCGATAGAGCGTCATGGAATCGAGCGCGATGACCTCGGCGTTGAGAAGTTTCGCGAGCGCGACGCCGACGGCCGTTTTGCCGGAGGCGGTCGGACCGGTCAAGTAAATGGCGCGATGGAAGGGGTTTTCGACTGAGGGCACGCGGGTCACGGGCGAAAAGAGGAGGTGTCAGGAATTTCCCGAAAATGCATCGATTGAGTGGACGAACCGTTTCTGATGTTCGATCGTATCTTAAGGAAACTCGTTTTGAATAGTCGCCCGGCTGTCGGCACGCGATTTGTAGACAACAAGTCGAGCGAATCGGAAAAATTCGCGAATCGCGGGACGGTTGGCAACGGTTTAAACGGTCAACCAGCCGATACCGAACCTGCCAAGTCTCTCGATTGACGAATTTTGCCTGGTATGATACTCCCTGCCGAGAAACCACTCGAAATCCCACCACGTTCCTCAACCGAACGCTCAAGCGGTTCCTTTCGGCGAGGCCTATCAATCAGGCTCACGTTTCCTTCCGTTCCCCTGCCTTTTTTTTACGAATTGACGCGAGGGCGGAACACGTCCGCTCTTCGTCCGGTTCCATTCCATTGAGAAGGTCAAAGTCGAGATTATGCCCACGACCCATTCCACGCAGCTTCTTTCCACGGAACTCCCCGAAATCGAAAAGTCGGACCTCGACGCGGTCCGCAACTTTCTGATCGCAGACGGCGAGATTGTCGACCGACCCCGCTCGAAGGGGTTCTCCGCCCCCACGAAAGGCCCGACCGTTCGCTTTGGGATTACCCGGGCGCGAACCCGTTCGACGACGAAGGTCGTGAGTTGAACAGTAGCGACTTGATCCCGACCAGGTGGTTCTCACCGCGGTTGTTGACAGAAAGGCTGGGTCCAAGACCCAGCCTGCGTTCCTGAATTCCGAGAGTTTCCTCGGACTTGAGGACGATCGAACCGCGCCACCGGAAGGGTCGTGGTCCCGACGGCTGGGCTGGCCATTTGCCCCCTCGCGGTTCTTGCGCCTTGCGGACGCGTCGAACTTTTGTTCGACTGAGTTCAGGTCAGGGCTCACGGCCTCTGTACTTTGCCTATCGTTTCCGCGGGGTTTTCGCGAGGCAGTGGTCGGATCTTTTGTCGGTTCGGTGCGAGTGCGGAAACGCGGCCGTGTGCCCGCCGTTCTCGAGGCCACAATGTCACCCACAATGTCCGTGGTTGCGCCAGTCCCCGTCCTCGACGGGGCCACGTCGTCGTCTTCGTCGGTAAACGACCTGTCCATACGGGTCGGCACGGTCAACGGGTCGGGGAGCCAGTCGGCGAACCTTGTCCTGCTCCGCGCGTTGTACGGCATGGGCATCCCTTGCAGCGGGAAGAACGTGTTCCCGTCGAACATCGAGGGATTGCCCACATGGTTTCATATCCGTGCCAGTGCGAAGGGATATGTCGCCCACTGGCCCGATCCGCACGTCCTTGTCTGCGTGAACCCGCAAACCGCCGTCGATGACGTCCGCGCCCTCCGTCCCGGCTCGGTCTGCATCTATCGAGAGGACATCGACCTGAGCGATGTCCGCGACGACGTCCGTTTCTTCCCCGCGCCGTTGGCCAAACTCGCCGAGGCGGCTTATCCCTCCGACGGCAAGGACAAGGGGTATCGCGACAAGCTTCGCAAAGTCGTGAACATGGTTTACGTCGGCGTGGTCGCCCACGCGACAGGGATCGAGATGGAAGCCGTCGAGGCGGGCATCCGTCGCGAATTCCCCGGCCGGAAGGCGAAAGCCGCCGAGATCAACATCGCCGCCGCGAAGGCGGGGTTTGATTGGGCGCAGGCCAACATGCCGCACGACCTGCCCTTCCGGGTTGAACGCATCCACACGATCTCCAATCAGATCCTGATCGAAGGGAACAAAGCCGCGGCGCTCGGCGTTCTTTTCGGCGGCGTGAACGTCTTGACGTGGTATCCCATCACTCCGTCGAGCAGCCTCGCGGAATACTCCGAGGAGTTCCTCAAAAAACACCGGACCAACCCCGACGGCAAACGCACGTTCTCGGTTGTCCAGGCGGAAGACGAACTCGCGGCGATCGGCATGGCGGTCGGCGCGGGTTGGGCGGGGGCACGCGCGCTCACGGCGACCTCGGGACCGGGGATCTCGCTCATGGGCGAGTTCGTCGGCCTGGCCTACTTCGCCGAGATTCCCGTCACCATCATCGACGTTCAACGCATGGGGCCGAGCACCGGCCTGCCCACCCGCACGAGCCAGGGGGACATCCTCAAACTCCACCTCCTCGGCCATGGCGACTGCCGTCACATCGTCCTGATCCCCGGAACGGTCGGCGAGTGCTATTCCTTCACGGTCGAGGCGATCGACCTGGCACAGCGGTTCCAGACTCCGGTCTTCGTCGCCTCCGACCTCGACCTCGGCATGAACCTCTGGCTCACGGACCCGTTCCCCTACCCCGAGAAACCGCTCGACCGCGGCAAGGTGCTTTCGGCGGAAGACCTCCAACGGCTCGGTCAGTTCGGGAGATACCGGGACGTCGACAACGACGGCATCTGCTACCGGACCATCCCCGGAACCCACCACGCCGCCGCGGCATACTTCACGCGAGGGACCGGCCACAACGAGACCTCCGGCTACAGCGAACGCCCCGAGGACTGGAAGAAGAACCTCGACCGGCTCGCGCTCAAGCTCGAGACCGCGCGTGGAGAGATTCCCAAGCCCGTGATCGAAGGCGACACCGGCGCGAAGGTGGGGATCATCGCCTACGGGTCGTCCCATCCGGCGATCGTCGAGGCCCGCGACACGCTCCGCGACGAGGGGCTTTCAACGGGGTACTGCCGGCTCAGGGCATTGCCCGTATCCGACGAAGTGATCCATTTCATCGAGCGGCACCAACGCGTCTACGTGGTCGAGCAAAACCGCGACGGCCAGATTCACACACTCTTGCGCTCGGGAATATCAGGCTCGCTGGCGGACCGCCTGCGCTCGGTCACCCACTACAACGGCACCCCGATCTCGGCCGCGGACATTGTCCGCCCTGTCCTTGGCTGGGAAAAAAGCCCGACCGGGCCCGGCTGGCCGACAGGCGACCTCAACCGAGATAACCCCCGCGTCCCCCACGCGCCCGAGCCGTCCGCGGAATAATGACGGGAAATGACGGATGACGGATGACGGATGACGAATCACACAGATATTCATCCGTCATCGGCCATCCGTCATCCGTCATCCGTCATCCGTCATCCGTCATCGGCCATCCGTCATCCGTCATCGGTCATCCGTCATCCGTCATCGGTCATCGGTCATCGGTCATCGGCCATCCGCCATCGCTCATCGTAAAGGGCATCTATCCATGGCCTCCGAAGCAACGGTCTTGATCCAGAACAACGGCCACTCCTTCTCGCTTCCGACGCTCGCCTTTCAAGGTTTGCCGTCGACGCTCTGCAAAGGGTGCGGCCACAACAGCATCACCAGCCACCTCATCGAGGCGTGCAAATCGGTCGGGGTGAACCCGTACAACACGGTGAAGTTCAGCGGGATCGGCTGTTCGAGCAAGACCCCCGCGTACTTCCTCCAGGCGTCCCACGGGTTCAACACGCTCCACGGCCGGATGCCGTCGGTCGCCACCGGCGCGCTCATGGCGAACCACAAACTCTCGGCGATCGGCGTCAGCGGAGACGGCGACACCGCGAACATCGGCCTCGGCCAGTTTAAACATATATGCCGTCGAAACATGCCGATGGTTTACCTCGTCGAGGACAACGGCTGCTATGGTCTCACCAAGGGTCAGTTTTCGGCCACCGCCGACATGCATGCCCATTTAAGGCGTGAAACGGGGGAGGAAAACACGGTCCCGCCGTTCGACCTCTGTCTGGAGGCGATCGTGGGGGGCGCGTCGTTCGTGGCAAGGTCGTTCGCCGGCGACAAGAAGCAGATGCTCGTTCTGTTGAAGGCCGCGCTCAAGCACCGGGGGCTGGCGTTCATCGACGTCATCAGCCCATGCGTCACCTTCAATGACTTTCCGACCTCGCACAAAGGTTGGGATTGGGCCCGCGATAACGAGCGACCGCTCCAGGAACTCGGGCTCGTACCCAGGCTTCCTGAGATCACCGTCGAGCAAAAAGAGGGCGAACCGACCAAGGTCCAGCTCCACGACGGATCCTGGATCACCCTCCGCGCCCTCCGCCACGATGAGCACAAAGTGACCGAACGCGGCTCGGCCCTCCGGCTTCTGGAGGAGAGCGAGGCGAAAGGCGAATTCCTGACGGGCTTGCTCTACCTGAATCCGGAACGTGCCAACTACGTCGACATGCAGAACATGGTCGACACGCCCCTGGTGCAACTCTCCAATGACGAGTTGCGCCCCTCAAGGGAGACGCTTGAGGCGATCATGACGACGATTTGAGGCATGGCGGATGCCGAATGGCTGATGACGGATGAATATCTGTGTGATTCGTCATCCGTGATCCGACATTCGGGTCGTGACCTACGCAAACTTGAAGGGCTGACAATTAGGGACTTTTCGCTACCCGTAAACCGCTCGGATTAATGGACTTGCGGCCTTGCGTCGCGAGA
>JAYUFP010000091.1:0-7841 GCA_043738665.1 Isosphaeraceae bacterium | reverse complement strand
GGCGGCTGGCTCATGACACCGTTGGAACGTCCCGAAGAACTTCTCGAACTCAAATCCGTCGGTTGCAAGGTCCCGCTCGCGGAGATCTACCGCAAGGTCGTTTTCCCCGCACCCCCCGCGACTACGAATTAAGTTCCATCGCCTCTTCCCAGTGCTCGTAGAGCTTGGCGACCGTGGCCTTCAGGTCTTCGTGCCGGAGCTGGATGTCGCGGGCCTTGATGGAGTCTTTCCAGGTCGCCGGCTGGCCGAGGAGGTCCTCGAACTCGGCGACCTTCGCCTCGATCTCGGCGATCTCGCGCTCGATGTCGGGTGACTTACGGTAGGGGAATTTCCGCTTCTTCTTCCCCTCTTTGGGTTTGTCGTCGGATTTCGCCTCGGACTTCGCGGCCGAGGCCTTCGACTGCGCCGCGTCGGCTTCCTGCGCGGTAAGTCGCTCATAGGTTCCGTAATCACCCTCGATGACGCGAGTCCCGCGAAGACCTCCTAAAACGATCAGGCGGTCGGCCACCTGGTTGAGGAAATAGCGGTCGTGGCTGACGACCAGAACGGTTCCCTCGAATTCACGGATCGAGCGTTCCAGCGCCTCGCACGACCAGATGTCGAGGTGGTTGGTCGGCTCGTCCATGATGAGGACGTTCGCCCCCGTCGCACTGAGGCGGGCGAGCGCCGCCTTGGCCTTTTCGCCGCCGGAAAGCTGCCCCACGGTCTGAAACACGATCTCGCCGCTGAGCCCGAAGCGGGCGAGGAGGTCGCGGACGTCTTCCTGGACCCAATCGGGGTCGTCTTCCGGCCAGACGGCGCGGATCACCGTGGTCGCCGGAGTGAGCGATTCAAGCCCCTGGTCGTGATAGCCGACCTTCACTTTATGCCCGAGCTTCACGTCCCCCTGATCGGCCTTCTCGCGACCGATCATCGTCTTGATCAGCGTCGACTTGCCCGAGCCGTTCGGTCCCATCACGCCCACGCACTGGCCTCGTAACACCGAGACGTTGAAGTCCTGAAACAGGGGTTTGTCGTAGGCCTTGGAGAGGTTCCTCGCCTCGATCACGATGTCGCCGGAGCGGTCGACCTCGCCAAATCCCATGACGGGTCCGACGATCTCCCGCATCGTGTCGATCCGCTCGATGCGTTCGAGCTTTTTCTCACGGTCTTTCGACTGCTTGGCGCGTTGCCCCGCGCCGTATTTCCGGATGTAGGCTTCGAGGTCGGCGATCTTCTCGGCCTGACGCTCGGACTGGCGGTCGAGCACCTTGGCTTTTTCGGAACGGAGCTTCCAGTACTGGGAGTAATTGCCGGGATAGGCGTCGATCTTCCCTTCGTGAAGCTCCCAGATCTTGGTCACGACCTTGTCAAGGAAGTAGCGGTCGTGGCTCACGACCACCATCGCCACCGCCTGCCTCGCCAGGTAGTTTTCGAGCCAGGCGGTCGTCTCAATGTCAAGGTGGTTTGAAGGCTCGTCCAGAAGCATCAAGTCGGGGCTTTCGAGCAGCAGCTTGACGAGCATGAGGCGGGACTGCTGCCCGCCCGAGAAGGTTTTCGCGGGACGGTCGAAGTCCGCTGTCTTGAAGCCGAGCCCGGCGAGGATCTCTTCGACGCGGTGGTCGACGGAGTAGGCGTCCTGGTGCTGGATCTGGTGATGGATCTCGTCGTAACGTCGCGAGGCGCGGGCGCGTTCGTCGTCGGACTCGGCCTCGCCCATCTCCTGCGCGGCCTCTTCCATCTCGCGCTGCAGGTCGAGCAACGAGGCCAGGCCTGAACGCGCGACGGTCATCAACGTCTGCTCGGAAGAGAAATCGGGCTCTTGGCGGAGCAGGCTGACGCGGATCGACTGGCGGACGTAAAGACTGCCGTATTCGGGCTGGTCTTCGCGCGCGAGCAGCCGCATCAAGGTGGTTTTGCCCGCGCCGTTAGGCCCGACGAGGCCGATCCGCTCCCCGGTGCGGATCTCGAACTTCAAATCTTGAAACACCGGGTCACCGGCATACTGGCGGCCGAGGCCTGAGGCGGAGACAAGGATCATGGCGACTCACGGCGGAAGGAAAAGGGCTGTCGGCGCTGTTGGATTCGTCATTCCATTGTACGGATTCCCGGCGAGGATTGTCTTGATCGCTTGGAAGCGGTGATCGGTCGAACGACGGGAGACGAAAATCGCCCGGCCATACGTTTTGCCGGAACGACCGGTTTTGAAGTAGAATCGAACGAGATGACCCCGACACACGAATCGGAAATCGCCATGAGCATCCTGATCACACTCACGCCGCAGGAAGAGCAAAAACTCGCCGAGGTTGCCCGCGCGCAGGGAAAAGACTCGGCCTCCCATGCGCGTGATGTCGTCACCGCCTATCTGAAGGGCACGGATCGGACAGAGACCCGATCGATCGAGGAGATCTTTGGGCCGATCTGGGAAGGATGGCGTCAAAGCGGGATGACCGAGTGCGAAGTTGACGACCTCCTCGAAGAGGAGCTTCATGAGGCACGGAGCGAACGGGCCCGGTCGAAAGGGTCGCCGTGAGTCAGAGCGGCCGATCCGGAGCCGTCATCGACTGCATGGTCTTCCTCCAGGCCACCGCGCGGCCGAACGGTCCGGCGGCGATGAGTCTGCCCCGCGACCCCGACGACGAGCCCTATCTGAACCTCGCGGTTGCCGCCTCCGCGGACTACCTCGTCACTCGGGGCAACGACCTGCTCGATCTGATGCAAGACTCGGCATTTCGCGCCCGGTGTCCGAGACTCACGATCCTCGATCCCGTGGCGTTACTTCAGATCCTGAGCCCGCCGACCTTTGGGCCGTGAGGAACCGGCTTTCCACCGAACGAGGGAATTGCTACACTTGTCAGAGGTAGCCAGACTCGGCGACGATGTGGACCCGGAGCCAGTCGCGATGACGAATGAGACGAGCCTCTTGGACCGACCGATCGCCGTCACGGGGCCGAGGTTCCGGGTTGGGATCGGGGATTTGATCCTCTGGGTGGCGGGTCTGGGGGTCTTGGCGGCGCTGACGCGAGGGGTCCGGGCGTGGGAGTGGTTCACGCCGCTGGTGGACATCGACCGTCTCATGGGACTCTCGGGGCTGAGCCTGGCGGTTTTCCTCGGGCTGGCGCTGGCCCGGCAGACGAAGGGCAGGGGGCTCTCGCGTGCGTCGGTCGCGTGGCGGCTCTCGATGTCGGCCGTGCTGGGGGCGTTCGCGTTCGCGGAAGGGACCATTTTGACCGCCAACCATTCCGGCTCCGCCGCGATGAGCCAGCGGGCGCTGGTTCCCATCGAGATGACGCTTTTGATGGTCGGGACCGTCGCGGCGTTGTCACCGGGCCGAGGCTTGCCGAAGCGGCGGGCGACGCAGTCGGTGTTGCTCGCCGCGGCGGCGGCCGTCGTGATCGCGGCGACCGTGGCGTTCATCCCCTATCTGGTCTTGCTCGCGATGGACGCGGTTCGCAACGCCTTGACGTTTCCTTACCGGTCGTCGTGGCCTCGCGTCGCCTTTCACGAAAAAATGGTCACCGCCGGTTTCGAGTCGCTCCTGCCGTTGACGGCTTGCCTCGTCCTGGCGCTGGTCGTCTCCCGCGAGTTCCGCCGGCAGGGATCTTTGGTAAGTGGTTCCGACCGACATCGGCGTGGAACTCTGACATTGCTATCGGCGACAGCGGCGGCGGCGGGCGGCATGGCCTGGCTGCTCGCGTTCACGATCCCGGCGCTCAGCGGTTGGCTGGCCGAGGGGGTGTGGATGACGATCCGCCCGCACGACGCCCTGGCGGTCGTGGTCGGGTTCGCCGGGCTCGCGTGTGGACTCGCGGCGAGGTCTGCCGACCGGCCGGGAGGGCCGGAACCGGGAATCGTCGGAGCGAGGTCGCGATGGCCGGTCTTGGTCGGTATGGCCACGGCCTGTTTCGCCCTCCTGTTGACCGACGTGATCGTCAGTCAATGCCTCTCAACGTTCGGACTCGACGGACGGGAGGGCGGCCCGTGGACGCGATGGGTGGGCTGGACCGAGGCCGCCTACGAGTGGTTCCGGTCGGTCGTCCCGTCGCCGGTTGAGCAGGTCTGGCGGTCGTCGCAGTCACCCGAGTGCGCGGTCCTCATTCTGGGACAAAGCTGGGTCGCCTGGCGGGTCGCATTCTCGCTCCTGGCCCCGTCCGGCCCGCCTCCGGTGCCGGCCCCGATTGACATGCAGTTCAGAGACCGCGAATCGTTCGGCCGGTTCGCGGCGCGATGGGCGGCGTTGACCGTTCTGATGACCGCCTCACTCCCCGTGCTGTTCGTCTCGGGAGTTGCTCTCCTTCATCTGGTTTTCCGGGCTCTCGGTTAGCAATTCGAATCAGCAGGGGCCGGTCGAACCGGCTGAGTCTGCCGACTCAATGAGTTCAAGGTGAGGGCGGAGCCGCTCCCAGAGTGGCTCGAACATGGCGAGTTCGATCGACGGAGTCTGTTTGATGTAAGACTCGCGCTGGACGTCCCAGTAGTATTTGAGTTTCCTGACCGAAAAATCCGTGAGGAGGGACGGCAGTTTATGAAGATGATCCGCCTCGACGGCACATCGATCCGGCAAGGATGACCAGGCACGTAATCGGATTCGCACAATTCCAAATCCGAGAATCTCGGCGACGATTTCGGCGATCTCCGGTGGACATACCGTCTTCACGATTCATCCTCACCCAAGGTCCGCTTCTTCCGCAGCATATGATGATAATGCTGGGCGAACCGGTGGGCCTCGTCTCGGACGTATTGTAACAGACGAAGCGCGAACGAACGACGGCTCAGGATGATCGGGTCGGAACGGCCGGGGACGTAGATCTCCTCCTCTTTTTTGGCCAGTGAAATCAGGGTAGGGGGGGTGACCCCCAGCACTTTGAAGGCCTCCAAAGCCGAGCTGAGCTGCCCTTTGCCGCCGTCGATCAGGAAGATGTCGGGGAAGGGCTCGTCGCGTTCCTGGAGCCCCTGGATTCGTCGGCTGACGACCTCCCGGATCGAGGCGAAGTCGTCGATCCCTGTCACGCTCTTGATCTTGTAGCGGCGGTATCCCGGCTTGAAGGGAAGGCCGTCGATGAAGGTCACGAGCGAACCGACGGTCTCGGTGCCGCCGAGGTGGGCGATGTCGACGCCGTCGATGCGCCTCGGGGTCGATTCGAGTCCCAGGGCTTTTTGAAGTCCTTTGAGGCCCTTGCGCGGGTCGACGTAAAAGACCTCCGGCTGCGCGTGCTTGGCGAGGTCGCCGCGTAGGTTCAGGTTCTTCAGCGACTTGATCTCGTCGCGAAGCCGCGCGGCCTTTTCGAACAGGAGCGACTTGCTCGCCTCCCGCATCTCGGCTTCCATCTCGGCGAGGACCGCGTCTTTTTTGCCGTCGAGGAAGAGGCGGAGCCGACGGATGTCGGTGCGGTAGGCCTCGCGGTCGATCCGCAGGTTGCACGGAGCCGTACACTGATCGATCGAGGCGAGCAAACACGGCCGGAACCACTTCCAGCGGGGGTCATCTTCCTCGATATCGAGCGAGCAGGTGCGGAATTTGAAGATCTTCTGGAGCACCTGGATCGCGCCTCGCAAGCTCTTGGCGCGGGGGAACGGCCCGTAAAGCTTCACGCCGCGGTCGAGCGGTTCGCGGGTGAAGTTGACTCGTGGGAAGTCTTCGCCGGTGGTGATTTGAAGGTAAGGGAACGACTTGTCGTCTTTGAGGCTGGAGTTGTGTTTGGGCTGGATGTCCTTGATGAGACGGGCCTCCATCAAGAGGGCATCCACCTCGCTATCGGCGACGAGAAAATCGACGTCAACCACCTCGCCGATCCAGTCGGCGATCCGTTTGTCATCGCCCGAAGCCTTATGGAAATACGACCCCGCACGGGCGCGAAGGTTCTTCGCCTTGCCGACGTAGATCACCCGGCCCTGGACGTCCTTCATCAGGTAGATGCCTGCGGAAGTCGGGAACGTCCGGGTTTTCTCGGCGGGGCCGACGACCGTGATCACGACGGGTTCTTCCGGCGCGGAGATCGGTTCTGGTTCGGAATCCTTCTCAGCCATGCATCCTCGCGGGGTCCCACCCCGCCGTCGGAGATCCTTCGGGTGATGATATTAAGCCAATCATACTCGTTCCCGCGGTCCTCCGTGAGAATGCCGTTTTGGACGCTCCGCGTCCGCATTTCCAGGCACAAGACGACGCAGAGCGTCGAAAACGGCATTCCCGCGCAGAGCGTGGGAACGAGTGAACGATTCTTAATCCGTGCTGCTATTAATCAATGCCTCCCTGATGAACTCCTCAATCTCCCGCCCCATCGTGTCCAGCCTTTCCTTCGTACGCTCCTTCGCCGCCGCGAGCGTCGCCGGCCCGTCCACGGGTGTCTTTGCGAACAGGTAAAATTTGATCTTCGGCTCGGTCCCCGAAGGACGTGCCGCGAATCGGGTGCCGGGATCTTCGGTGTGGAAAATTAAGAGATCTCCCGAGGGTTCCAGCAGCGCCCGGGGCGGAAGTGTCCCGTCGATGCGACGGATCTCGTGGGTTCCGTAGTCGTAAACGTCAGTCAGCTTGAGTCCGGCGATGGACAAGGGGGGCGTCTCTCGGAACGCCGCCATGAGCATCTTCATCAGCTCGACGCCTTTTCGCCCCTCGATCACCTTGTTGATCAGGCGTTCGGCGTGATGGCCGACATCGACGTACAGGTCGTCGAGATACTCCAGGACGGTCTGCTTCCTTGCCTTCACCGTCGCGGCAAGCTCCGCGAAGAGCAGGGCGGCCACGGCGGCGTCCTTATCGCGAACGTGATCGCCGCGAAGGTAGCCGTGCGACTCCTCGAAGGCGAACAGGAACCCCGCGGATCCCGCTTCGTCCAGGCGCTTGGCGATCCACTTGAAACCGACGAGCAGGTCATCCTCGATTCGGACCCCTTCGCGGGCGGCAAGAGCCCTCACCATCAGGCTGCTGACCAGGGTCGTGATCAGGTAATGATCGTTGCGGAGCTTGCCCGCCCCCTCGACCTGCTTGATGACGAACGCGGCGAGAACGACTCCGATCTGGTTGCCGTTGAGGGTCGTCCATTCACCGGAGATGTCTCCGGTCACGGGAATCCCCACTCCGATCCGGTCGGCGTCGGGGTCGCTGGCGATCACCAGTTCCGCACCCGTGGCCTTGGCCTCGGCGATGGCGGCGTCGAGCGTCTTGGGGATCTCGGGGTTCGAGACGTGCCCGGGGACGTTCGGGAAGTCGCCGTCAGGCGTGCGCTGGGAGGCGAGGACGTTGACCTTCTCAAACCCGGCCATCTTGAGGGCGGCGGCGACGGAGCTTTCGCCGACCCCGTGCATCGGCGTGTAAACGATCGAAAGGTCGCGGTCGCGGCTGACCGACTGGCTGACGACCGCGGTCAGATAGCCGTGATCGACATCCGGCCCTGCGAGGACGATCGAGCCGTCGGCGATCCCTTCGTCATAGGGTTTCTCGGGGATCTCCCTGTCGGAGGCGGCCGTGACGCAGTTGATGATCCCGGAGTCGTCCGGGGGGATCACTTGGCCGCCGGTCGCGGAGTAACACTTGAAGCCGTTATCCGACGGGGCGTTGTGCGAGGCGGTGATCATGATCCCCGCGTCGCACCTTAAATCACGCACCGCGAAGGAGAGCAGGGGGGTCGAGCGGGGCTCGGCGAAGAGATACACCTTGAACCCCGCGGCGGCGAGAACCCTGGCGCAGAGCGAGGCGAACTCGGGCGACTGGTGCCTCGTGTCGCGGGCGATCACGCAGGAGCGGGGAGCGTCCGCCGCTTTGTCGGCGTTGATATAGTCGGCGAGCCCTCGCGCGCTCTCGGCGATGGTGCGGTCGTTGAGGACGTTCGTCCCGACCGGATAACGCTTACCGCGACGTCCCCCGG
>JAYUFP010000090.1:0-2546 GCA_043738665.1 Isosphaeraceae bacterium | reverse complement strand
CCAGGACGCCCTGAAGGCGGTCGGCGAACAGTCGGGCGTGAAACTCGTGCTCCGGCCCGAGAACTCGCCTGCGTTTCGAGACCGTCGAGTGACCCTGGAGCAATCCGAACCCGTCTCCTTCTGGAAGGCGATCGATCTGATCTCTGACAAGGCCAGGCTTCAGTTCAACTACGGTCCGCACGGCTTGATGACGGGAAGAGAGCCTGAGTTCCCCCTCTTTGACGGCGGATCTCGCCCGTTCTTGCCGAGTTATGACAACGGCCCCTTCCGTGTGATCGTGACTGGCTTGCACTATCAGCGCGACGTGAGTTTCACAGGGGGCCGGACCGGCAACTCGTCGCGATTGGTAGGCGATCGGAACTTGCCTGGAGCCGTCTCAAAAGGGGGATTCCCGGCGATGATCCAGGAAAATTTCAGCGCACAGGTCCAGGTCGTCGGAGAGCCTCGATTCTCGATCGGTCAGCATGGCGCATTGAGAATCATTGAGGCACTCGACGAAAAGGGGCAATCGCTCGTCGCGCCCACAGATGCGAACCTTGCGGGCAACTCTGAGGTTTTCCAAAGGTCCTCGGGTTACTTCGGCTATGCCACCGGCTCGGTCTTGCAAATTCAGGCGCTGCTCATTCGCCCTGCCGCTCCCGGCGCGGTGATCAAATCGTTAAAAGGGACTGTCGCGGTGGCACTTTCCAACAGGAAACCGAACCCGTTGTCCGTGTCTCTGAAAAACACGACGGGACGCACATACCAAAACGACGACTCGTCATTGACAGTCCACGAGATTCGCACAAATCCGGATCCGCGCCAGACCAGTATTGACATCTCCGTACGCCCGCAAAGGAAAGGCCTATCCACCCTACCGAGTGTCGAGGCCTCCGAGGTTTCCTTATACAACCGCCCCGACCAGTTCCAGCAGCAGGTTGACATCATCGACAAACACGGGCGTCCGATCCCGTGGTATCCGTCTCAATTCGACGCTGAGAACGGCAAAATCACTCTCACGTTGACTCCACCGGACCCCTCGATGGTTGCCGTCGAACTGAAGTATTACGGCATTGCCCGCGCGACCACGAACGTCAGCTTCGAGTTCCACGACCTTCCCCTGCCCTGAGGTCGTCGGCATCCGCCCCGTCTCGATGATCACGCGGTCATGACGAGATTGTCCTTATGGATGATTTCGTCGTAGGCTGCGGTCGTGCCGAGTGCATTTCGCGCCTGTTCAGTTCGCATGCCCTGGATCTGTCGTGCTTCGGCCGTCGCATAATTGGTCAACCCGCGGGCGAATTCAAGGCCGGTCCCGTCGCGTACGGCCACCACGTCGCCTTTGTCGAATTCACCCACGACTTCGACCACGCCGATCGCGAGCAGGCTTGTTCTTCCGGTCTCCAGCGCTTTTCGCGCCCCGGAATCCACGACCAGGTGGCCCTTCGGACGCGCCGTGAGCCCGATCCAACGCTTACGAGCCCCCTGGGTCGCGCCTTTCGCCAGAAACAACGTGCCGACGGTTTCCCCGGCGAGTATTCGCGTGAGAGGCGTCTGCTTCTTGCCGGAGGCGATGATGACGGAACCACCCGCCTGCGTGACGAGCCTCGCGGCCTGAAGTTTGCTCCTCATCCCACCGGTCCCGAGTGAACTCTTGCTGTCGCCCGCGAGTCCGAGGATCTCCTCGTCGAGGTTGGGCACCAGCGGCACAACCTCGCCCTCTCCCGACGGCCCGGGGTCGCCTTTGCAGAGCCCGTCGACCACGCTCAGCATCACCAGCAACGGTGCCTGGAGGAGGTTTGTAACCATTGCCGCCAGGCGGTCGTTGTCGCCGAACTTGATCTCATCGACGCTGATGGTGTCGTTCTCGTTGATCACGGGAACGGCGTTGTATTCGAAGAGCGCGGTCAGGGTGTTCCGCACGTTCAGATAGCGAGGACGACTGTCGAAATCCTCATGGGTCAGCAGGATCTGCGCGGCGTTGCGACCGTGCCTTCTCAGGCAGTCGTCGTATGCTCGGATCAGATACGCTTGACCAATGGCGGCGGCGGCCTGGAGTTGCGGGAGATTATCGGGACGTCGAATGAGGCCGAGACGTCCGATCCCCGCTCCGACCGCGCCCGAGCTGACCAGGGCGAGCTTGCGGCCGGTGTCGGTCACGGCGCAAATCTGTTCCGCGAGGTGGCCGATTCTGTCCGGGTCCAGTAACCCGTCTGATCCGGTCAAGACACTCGTTCCGACCTTTACGACCCAGGTCTGGGCGGAATGGACGACCTCGTTGCGCACAAGGTTCCGAACAGGCGTCATCGTCGGCCCCTCCTGAGCTTGTTGAAACTGAGGCTTCGTGGCGATTCGCGGAAATACGAGGAAAATAGCCTGTGTATTTGTCGTCCGCGGACCTAGTCTACGGAATTCGCACGACCGGAGCGGTTCAGCGCAAGGCGGCCGGGCTCGCACTTCGTGAAGGTTGTCGGTAGACCCCGAGCTCATTATAATGACTTCCCTACGGTGGCCTAGACGAACCGTGCCGGCCTGGCGGGCGAACATTCGCCGGCGGCCACGCTCTT
>JAYUFP010000089.1:0-2547 GCA_043738665.1 Isosphaeraceae bacterium | reverse complement strand
CCTGGGATGGGCACCCGGCCCGAACATCGACGCATCGGGCGAGACCGCCTTCGCACCCTCGAACGTGCAACCGCCTGTCAAACCGGCGGGAGGGGGAGGGGGAGCGGCGGCGAAGTCGAGCCGGAAGCCGCTGGCCCCCGGCGTTCGGGTCCGCTACATCGGCGATTATGAGTTGCAGGGGGTGCTCGGTCAGGGGGGAATGGGGGTCGTCTACAAGGCCCGACAGGTCCGCCTCAATCGCGTCTGCGCCCTGAAGATGATTCTGGCGGCCTCTCATGCCGACGCCCCGATGGCCCTCCGGTTTCAGGGCGAGGCCGAGGCCATCGCCAAGCTCCGCCACCCGAACGTCGTGCAGATCTATTCGATCGGCGAGAGCGGCGGTTTGCCTTATCTCGAGCTCGAATACCTTGAGGGGGGGAGCCTTCAACAACGGCTCGACGGAACTCCGCGCCCGCCCGTCGAAGCCGCGAAGCTCATCCAGGCCCTGGCCAGTGGCGTCGCGGCGGCCCACTCGCGAAACTTGGTTCATCGTGACATCAAGCCCGGCAACGTGCTCTTGACCGAGGATGGGTCACCCAAGGTGGCCGACTTCGGTCTGGTCAAAATGACCGAGAGCGACGGGACCATGACGGCGAGCGGGTCGGTTATCGGCTCGCCGAGCTACATGTCGCCGGAACAGGCCGAGGGTAAAGGCAACGAGGTCGGGCCGGCGGCCGACGTGTACGGCCTGGGCGCGATCCTCTACGAACTGGTTACCGGTCGGCCTCCGTTTCGCGGCGTGACGGTCCTTCAAACACTGGAACAAGTCCGCTCGTCCGAGCCTGTAAGGCCAAGCCGGCTCGTGCCCGGCCTCGCTCGTGACATCGAGACGATTTGCCTGAAGTGTCTCCAGAAGCGCCCGGCCGACCGCTATCTCAGCGCGGAGGCGCTGGCGGAGGACCTCAGGCGTTTTATCGCCTGCGAACCGATCCTCTCCCGTCCGGTTTCCTCGGCGGAACGGGCGGTCAAGTGGGCGCGAAGGCGGCCCGGCGTGGCTTTGATGGTCTCGGCCCTGATGACCTCCGTTCTCGGTTTCCTGTGTCTGGGGGGCTGGTCGTATTGGCGGATCAGTCAGGCCCTGAGAGACACCGAGAAAGCCCGAAAAGGTGCGGTCGCCGAGACTTACCGGTCGCTTCTCGGCGAGACTCGCTCGCTACGTCTTGCAAAGCCTTCGGGCTGGCGGCGCGACGCGGCCTGGAACCTCTCGCAGATGGCGTTCATGGAGACTCCGAAGCGCGATCTCGTCGAGCTTCGAACCGAGGCCGTCTCCTGTCTTGGGGTGATCGACGCCAGAGAAGTCGCGCGATTTGAGGGTCTTGGAGGAATTCGCTCTCTGGACTTCAGCCCCGATAGCCGGACCCTTGCGACGGCGGGGTATGACGGCCGGGTCCGGCTCTGGGGTGTATCCCCGCCGCGTCATCTTCGGGTCGTCGATGACCCCGCCATGACCTACCCGCTCCCATACACCGATGAGGCGCCATTGCCCGCAGTCCGTTATCGACCCGGAGGAGGGGGACTCGTTTACGCCACATGGAGCCGCCGCGTCGAATGGCTCGATCCGGCTGGGAGGGCACCGGTCGCGCCGCCCATCGAAGGGCCGACCCAGCCCTGCGGCCTGGCTTTCGACGGGACGGGTCGTCGGCTCGTCGTGAGCTGGGTCGACGGCTGGATCACGCTCCATGACACGGTGACGGGCGAGGTCCGGAGTAAATTGTCCCACCCGCCGACAGGTTGGTTTTACAACCCCATCGCCTTGAGTCCCAATGGCGAATGGATCGCAGGCGTCGGACCCCAACACTCGGTGGTACTCCACCGATCTGATCTCTCGGGAGAATCCGTCACGCTCGGCAAGCATTCGGACCATATCCGTTCGCTCGCGTTCAGTCCCGACGGAAAAACGCTCGCCTCGGCGTCGATGGATAACTCGGTGAAACTTTGGGACGTCGACAGGCGAGTTGAGCGGATCGCGCTCCGCGGCCACACGGCCAGGCTTAACCACGTTGCATATCATCCCGACGGCAATCTGGTGGCTTCGGCCAGTGACGACGAAACCGTCCGCCTCTGGGACCCGAGGACCGGGATCGTCCTGATGGTGCTCAGGCCGGGGGTTGGGTCGGTGCTCTCGGTCGGCTTCAGTCCCGACGGGAAGTATCTCGCATGCGGCCACAACTCGGTGTGCGTCTACGAGATCGCCGGGATTCGCGAACGCAGGGATCTTAAAGGGCACAGTTATGTCGTTCTTGACGTTGCGTTCCATCCGAACGAGCCGCTCCTTGTTTCGGGCACGTCGAACCATGAGATCAATACTTGGGATAGTCGTGACGGCAGGCCCATCCGGCAATGGAAGTGCGACCCCGATCGCCTCTTTCCTCTCGAATCCCTGGCACTCAACCCGCGAAACCGATACGTGGCGACCGGGCTCGGAGAATACCCTGGCGTCCTGCTGAACCCCGACTTCTCCGTTCCCCTGTGGGACGTCGATTCCGGACCCCCCGGCAAGACGCTCGC
>JAYUFP010000088.1:0-21918 GCA_043738665.1 Isosphaeraceae bacterium | reverse complement strand
ATGATGCAAGGATGCGTCGTCGATCGTGTCCTAAACTCAATCGACGTCGAACCGTACATCCGGTCTCGGCGTATCGTGGTGGAGAAGATCGGGACTTCGCGAAACTTTCCGAAATCGACGTAGTTTATACAAAGGGGGTTGCCGCCTCTCCTCGTGCGTTTCGCTTCGCGTGGGGCTCCGAATGCCTTCGGGCTATGACGCCCGGGCCAACTGTCGATCTGACAAGGAATCGGGGACGCGCCGCGTCGCCGGAGGGCATGGTATGCCGACGATCACGACGACAGGGCTTCTGTTTCGTTCTCTCGAAAACGACGGCGATGAGATGGAATCGACCTCGCTGCTGCACGAACTGTTCGAGAAAGCGGCCTCGCGATTTCCCGACCGACCGGCCGTCTCTTCCCGGGGAGTCGAACGGTCCTATCACGACCTTGACGTCGCCTCGAACCGGCTCGCCCACTGGCTCCGCGCCCGAGGCGTCGGGCGGGGCGACCGCGTGGCGATCATGCTTCCAAGGTCGACCGAGGTCTACGTCACGTTGCTCGCGATCCTCAAAACGGGTGCGGCGTACGTCCCGCTTGATCCGGATTACCCCTCCGACCGGGTGCAGTACATTCTCGACGACTGCCAGGCCAAGGCGCTGATTACCGAAGCATCCCAATCACCCGAACTCCCGGGATTCGGCGGCGAAATCGTCGCGCTCGACACGATCGCGAACGAGCTCCTCCTGGAATCCGGCGAACCCCTCGACGCGGGTGAAACCGGGGTCATACCCGACGACGTTTGCTACATCATCTACACCTCGGGATCGACGGGACGGCCGAAAGGCGTTCAGATCGAGCACCGGAGCGTCTGCCACCTGATCCGCGCCGAGAGCGAGATCTTCGGGGTCAAAGCCGACGACCGCGTGTATCAAGGGTTCTCGATCGCATTCGACGCTTCGGTCGAGGAGGTCTGGCTGGCGTTCTTCAGCGGTGCGACCCTGGTCGTCGGCACCCGCGAATTCATCCAGGCCGGGCCGCAAGTGGGCAGGCTTCTCACCGGGGCGGGCGTCACGGTGTTCTCGACGGTCCCCACGCTCCTCTCGCTGATTGAGGATGATCTGCCGACGGTCCGCCTGTTGATCCTGGGCGGCGAGCAATGCCCGCAGGACCTACTGACGCGTTGGTGCAATCCCGACCGTCGTCTCGTGAACACGTATGGTCCCACGGAAGCGACGGTCATCGCGACCTATTCCGAGTGCGACCCCGAGCGCCCCGTGAGCATCGGACGGGCGGTTCCGGGTTACCGGATTTACTTACTCGACGAAAACATGCAGGCCGTTCCCGCCGGTACGCCTGGAGAGATCCACATCGGCGGACCCGGATTGGCGAGGGGTTACGTCGGCAAGCCCGAAATGACCCGCGAGAAGTTCGTAGAGAATCCGTTTCTGGGCGGGGACGACCCCTGGCCCAGACTCTACAAGAGCGGCGACCTCGGCCGGCTCAACGCATTCGACGAGATCGAGTTCGTCGGCCGAATCGATTCTCAAGTGAAACTTCGTGGATTCCGGATCGAACTCACTGAGATCGAAGCGGTCCTGCTCGAAACCCCGGGAGTGCAGGCCTGCGCAGTGGCGCTTCGCGAAGATACGCCCGGCCTGCCGCGACTGGTCGGTTATCTCGTTCCGAAGAACGGCGCGGCCCTGGACTCCAAGGCGATCCGCGCCGCCGCACGAACTCGACTCCCCGCCTACATGGTCCCCGCGCACTTCGAGACGGTCGCGAGCCTGCCCACCCTGCCCAGCGGAAAAGTCGACCGACGGGTCCTCCCCGCACCGAACGATAACGGTTTCGAGACGGCGATCGCAAGCGGTCGCAACGCGACGGAACATGCCCTCCTGGTCGCCTGGGGCAAGCTGTTCGCCCCCCTGCCCGTCGCGCCCATCGACGATTTTTTCCGGGACCTCGGCGGGCACTCGCTCCTGGCCGCGCGAATGGTCTCCGACCTCCGAAACGCGTCGCCGTTTGAGCAACTTTCGGTGCTCGACGTCTATAACCACCCGACGATCGAAACTCTCGCCGCTGAGATTGAAAGCCGCCGGCGCGTCGGCGATGAACGCCCAACAATTCGGGATCGCACGTTCCACGCCTCCACCGACCGCGCGTTCCGCCTCTGCGCCGTCGCTCAGGCTGCCGGGCTCTATGTCATTCTGGGAGTGTTTTCGCTCCAGTGGCTCGCGCCTTACTTAACCTATACGTATATGATCGACCATGACGCCGAGCTAATCGAGGCGGTATTAGCCTCACTCGGCACGCTCCTGGCCGTCTATCCGTTGATGCTCGCGTTGACAGTCGCCGTAAAGTGGCTGGTGGTCGGCAGGTTCAAGGAGGGGAATTATCCGCTCTGGGGCCTCGACTATTACAAATGGTGGATCGTGAATGCGTTCCAGTCGATCGTCCCGGTCGGCTACATGGCGGGAACGCCGTTGCTGAGCTGGTACTACCGGCTCATGGGCGCGAAGGTGGGGGCGAACGTCCACTTCGGCACGAGCAGTCTGCTGGTGACCGATCTCGCGACCATCGGCGATGACACTTGCATCGGATCCGAGACCGACATGGCGGGCTACACCGTGGAGGACGGGCTCCTCAAACTCGGCCGGATCACGGTCGGCAACGGCTGCAACATCGGCAACCGTTGCGTGCTCCGCGAGTCGACCGTGATGGAACACGGTTCGACGCTGGCCGACCTGTCGCTCCTTGCCGAGGGCGAAACGATCCCGGCGGGTGAACGGTGGGCAGGCTCTCCCGCCCGGCCGACGGGCGAGGTTATCGCGATCTCGTCCTTGCACGCCCGGCCGTCGGTCGCGCGGCGTTTCGTCTACGGAGTCTTGCACGGGGTCGGCCTGTTTCTCTTCCCCGTCATGGTGATCGCCGCCATCTTTCCGGGCGTGATGATCATGAACGACCTGAATTATCGCGACGAAGGCTATCTCTATTTGCTGATATCACCCTTCGTCGCGCTTCTGTTCATCGTCCTGCTCTGCCTGGAAATCGTGGCCGTGAAGTGGCTGTTGCTTGGTCGCGTGCGGCCCGGACGGCACGGACTGTTCAGCGGCTTTTATTTCCGGAAGTGGTTCGTCGACCAGACGCTCGAACTCAGCCTCGACGTGATCGGTCCGCTTTACGCGACG
The DNA here is from genome assembly GCA_043738665.1 of Isosphaeraceae bacterium. Lineage (GTDB taxonomy): Bacteria > Planctomycetota > Planctomycetia > Isosphaerales > Isosphaeraceae > JAYUFP01. Next base: position 18,749 of record JAYUFP010000088.1, on the reverse strand, counting down.
ATGTACCTGACGCCTTTTTACAAGCTCCTCGGGGCGAGACTCGGCCGCCGCGCCGAGATCTCCACGGCGTCGTTCATCTGCCCCGACCTGCTCGATATCGGTGAGGAAGGGTTCATCGCCGACGCCGTCTCGCTGGGCGCGGCGACTGTCGAGAATGGGACCGTTACCGTAGGCTCGGTGCGGGTCGGCCGCCGCTCGTTCATCGGTAATAGCGCCCTGCTTCCGCCGGACACGGTGATCGGCGACAACTGCCTGATCGGCGTGCTTTCGACGCCCCCGGCGGCCACGCCGGGCGCCACGGCCGACGGCACGTCGTGGCTCGGCTCACCCGCGGTGTTCCTCCCGCAGCGGCAAGAATCGACCGCGTTCGGCGACGGCGCGACCTATCGCCCGACACGGAAACTCGTCCTCCAGCGCGCCGGGATCGAGTTCCTCCGCGTCACCCTGCCGTTGAGCTGCTTCATCGCCCTGACTTGCGTACTGCTATCGGTCTTTCTCCAACTTTATGAAGACATGTCCACTCACATGCTTGTGCTGATTTTTCCGCTGCTGTATACCGGATTCGGGCTTGCGGCGGCGGGGGCGGTGGTCGCGGTGAAATGGCTGGTCATGGGACGATATCGGCCCGGGGAGCACCCGCTATGGAGCCCGTTCGTCTGGGATACCGAACTCGTCACGGCCCTTTACGAAAACCTCGCAAGGCTTTTTCTAGTCGATATGCTCCGCGGCACGCCATTCCTTGCCATGTACCTTCGATGGCTCGGCGCGACGATCGGACGCCGGGTGTTCCTCAACACGGCCGAAATCACTGAATTCGACCTGGTCACCATCGGTGACGACGCGGCAGTGAACGAAGATGTCAGCCTGCAGACCCACCTCTTCGAGGACCGGGTCATGAAGATGTCCACGGTCAAGATCGGCGAGCGTTGCTCGATCGGAGGACAGGCGGTCGTGCTCTACGATACCGAGATGGGCGATGGGTCCTCGCTGGGGAGCCTTTCCCTTCTCATGAAAGGCGAATCTCTCCCTCCCAACACGCGATGGGAAGGGAGCCCCGCCCGCGCCTGTCCGTAAAGCGATGATTTCGGCGATGAATATCGAGGTAAGCTCTGGGCGGATCGGGTTCCCCGCATACAAAAGCGCGGTTGTTGACAGATCGACCGTGATTCCATGGGAAATCGCCGTTGACTCACCGCATCGCCGTATGGATTCTCGCCGACCAGTTGACAGTCGAACACCCGGGACTCGCCGAGGCGGAAGCTGAAGTCGGACGAGACAAAGTTCGCGTCTTCCTGGTCGAGAGTCGTGAGGCCCTTCGCCGGCTCCCCTATCACAAGAAGCGGCAAGTCCTTCACCTCAGCGCCGGCCGGCATTTCGAGAAGGAGCTTGAAGGCCGCGGCTACGTGGTCGATCGTGTTCAGGCCGACGATAGCCGCGCCGGATTGGCCTTGTTGATCTCAAAGCATAAGCCGTCGCAAATCGTTTCGATGGCCGCCGCCGATTACAGCCCAAGGCGCCGGCAGGACGGGTCGATGAGTCGGGACTTCGGGATCCCTTCGAGGGTCTTGCCGAACACAATGTTTCTGGTCGGCCGATTCAACCCGATTCCCGACCCTGAACCTGATCATCGGTACGTGATGGAGAACTTCTATCGCGCGATGCGTCGCCGTTTTCATCTTTTGATGGAGGCGGACAATACACCCGCCGGGGGTAAGTGGAACCTCGACTCCCAGAACCGTAAGCCGCTCCCGAAGACGGTGAAGATCCCCCCTTGCCCCACGTTTTCCGCCGATGCGATCACTCGAAAGGTCATGGAAGAGGTCGACGCGTCAGGCCATGGCGTCGGGGAAACGAAGGGCTTCGACCTTGCCGTGTCGCGCGACGACGCGGCGGTCGCGTTCGACGATTTCTTACGAAATCGCCTTGAATGCTTCGGCCCGTTCGAAGACGCGATGCGGGCTGGGGAAGGCGTCCTCTTTCACTCAGTCCTCTCGCCGCAGATGAACCTCGGGCTCCTGGAACCGCTGGCGATGGCACAGTCCGCGGAGGCCGAATACCAGGCGGGGCGTGTGCCGTTGAACTCCGTGGAGGGATTTATCCGCCAGATCATCGGCTGGCGGGAATTCATGTACTGGCAGTATCACCGGCAGATGCCCGGACTCAGGTCGGCGAACGGCTGGAGCGCCACGGCACCGCTGCCGAAAATGCTCTGGGACGGACAGACGGAAATGAATTGCATCGCCAAGGTCGTCAATCGGTTGATCGAGACGGGTTACACGCATCACATTGAACGATTGATGATCATCTGCAATCTCTGTCTCCTCGCGGGGGTCAATCCGGCGGCGGTCGCGGACTGGTTCCTCACTTTTTATAACGACTCACACGACTGGGTGGTCCTGCCGAACGTGATCGGGATGGGATTGAACGCCGACGGCGGTTTAACCGCGACCAAGCCTTACATTTCGTCGGCCGCATATATCAAGAAAATGGGCGATTTTTGCCGAGGGTGCCGCTACCGGCCCGACGTCCGCACCGGGCCGACCGCCTGCCCGTTCAACTTCCTGTATTGGAACTTCTTGATCGATCACGAAACGACGCTCCGGTCCAACCCACGGCTCGGCCCGGCGGTCCTCGGTTTGTCACGAATGAGCGAATCGGATCGCGAGCGGATCAAGGCCGATGCCACCGATTTCCTTAAGGCACTCGAACCTTATGGCGAATAACCCGGGAACGGCGTGAAGAAAGGAGCCTCATCCGGCTGAAGCGCGCGCCGTACCGGCCCAGGCGATTCCCATGTCGGTTTTCGGAGACGGTGCAAACTTGTGATAACCAGTAACTCCATTTGTCCATTCGAGACGAGTGACCGACCGGGTCATTCGCCGAGGAACGCCCTGTTCAGCTCCATGATCGCATCGTCGTCCATCGGGAACATCGTGCCCAAAGGGCGGCTGTTAATCATGGCCTCGGCGGTCGTTTCGAGAACTTCGAGTCGGTCGAAGGCGTCGAGGATGCTCGTCCCGCACACCTGCACGCCGTCGTTCTCCAGGATCAGGATCGGGTTGCGAGGAGAGCACATCGCGGCGAGATCGCGACCGGCTTCGTTCTGGAGCCCGAACGGTGCTCGGCCGACGTCTCTGAGAAAGACGTAACTTTCGGGGATCGTCCGAGTGTCGAGCCTTTGGTTCGTCACACTGAAAGCCGTCGCGTTGACGGGGTAGGCGTTGACGACCGCCTGGAACGCCGGGTGGGCCTCATACACGGCCCGATGATTCCTCGAAGCGCTACTTGCGGTCTTTCCCGCTTCCGGAATCCCTCCGCGGACCAGCACGATGTCGTCCACCTCCAAAGTATACCGATCCTTTCTGTGCGGCGTAATCAAGAACGACTCGGCGTCGAGTCGCGCGGAGAACGCACCCTCGGTGCTGATCATCAAACGTTGCTGATAACTTCTCCGAACGAATTCGCGGAGGAGCCGTCTCAGTTCTTTTTCGAGGCTACTCGCCGGCGTCGTTCGTGGGGGCGACGAAGCCGTAACGGCCTCCCGGACGTGCCCGGCCTGCGCGTCGGAGAGATAATGGACGTTGCCGAGCTGGCTCGCCTTGATGACCGTCTTGGCGGCGAATTCCAAGGTTTCGAATCTCTGGAAGGCCTGCGAGAGGTCGGCCCCCGCGGTCACGACGCCGTGATTTTCGAGCACGACGCAATCGAACCCGAGCGCGAAGGTCGCCGCGATTCTTGAACCGAGGGCTACGCTCCCCGGAAGCGCGTAAGGGGCGAAACCGACTTCCCCGCAAACACGCCTCGCGGTCGGCAGGAGTTTCGTGTCGGGGACTTTGCGGCAGATGCTGAAAGCGACGAGGGCGACGGGGTGGGCGTGTACGATCGCGCCCAGGTCGGGTCTAGCGGAGTAGATCGCCTTGTGGAAGGGGTATTCCGAGGAGGGTTTGTGTGGCCCTTCGGTCGAGCCGTCGGGCCGGACGCAGATGATATCGTCCCGCCGGAGGCCGCCCTTGTCGACGCGCGCGGGTGTGATCCAGACCGAGCCGTCGTCGTCCCGGATCGAGAGATTTCCGCCGGAGGTCGTGGTCATGCGGTAGCGGTAGATTCGCTCCATCGTCCGCATGATGTCGTCGCGAGGGTGAGTCAGGTCGGCCATGGCGGAAGTCCTCTCGGTTTGAGGTTTTCCGCATTACACGCGAACGACCCGCGCCGATCAACCGGCTTCCGTTGCCGCCGACGACTCGATCGTAGAAACGGAAGGGGAAGAGTTGACGTGGGGACCGCGGTAGATGTTGCCGGAGGCCTCCTCTTTAAATCGGAGACGGTCCTTCAGCCTCAGGATCGGGCCTTCCACCCAGCGACGGGACACCTCCGCGAGCATGAAACAGACGACGAACATGACAAGGTCCATGAGCAGAGTGCTTCTCAGCCCGAGTTTCCGCATCACATAGCGTTTGTACAAAGTCGGGAGAGCGGCAAAAACCAGCGGGTGATACAGGTAAACTCCGTAACTGACCGTCCCGACATAGCAAAGAACGCGTCCTCGGAGAACGATCAGCCAGGGGTGTTCGATCATACAAAGGACGAGGCCAGTGAGCCCGAAGTAAGTCATGCCGGATCGCGTCGTGAACAGAACGTCCGCGTACCGACCCGACGACAGACCGGGCACGATCGCCGGTGAGAGGATCGCGAGCACGCTGACCGTCGCGAACGCCAACCGGTACGTCAAGATCTCGCGCCGCGCGAGCGATTTCTTGTCGAGAATGAGCGCGAGCAAGGAACCGAGGGCGAGCCCGTCGGCGCGGGTCAACAACAAACTCGGGAGATAGCCGAATGATCGCAGGAGTGGTGAGAGCAACGTGAAGCCGATCGCGATGGCGAACATCCCGCGCCTGTTCGTTCGATAGATCAGCAGCGGCCAGATCAGATAGAACTGCTCTTCGATCGCGAGGGTCCAGGTGTGCAGGAACATGCCGCTGAAGCGTGGGATTGGCCATCCGAGGTAGGCCTGAACATTCTGAGTGAAGGTGAAGTAATAGGGCCAGGCATCGGGACGAAAGTCCCATTTCAGCGAGCGATTCAGAATCAAGCAGGCGGTGAGGGCGAGGTAGTACGCCGGCCAGATCCGAAGCGCCCGTCTGATGAAGAACACGGAAAGGAAGTGCGATGAGGTTCGATTCTTGAGGATGTTCGTCGTGATGAAATAACCTGATATCACGAAGAACAAATCAACCATCGACAAGACCCACGGCGTGCCTGGAAGCAAGCCGATATGGGCAAGAACGATGATCAGCGCCGCGATCCCGCGGAGGGCATCGAGTTCGAGAATTCGGCCCATTAAGGGTCGTCTCCCTCGCAAGAAGGAATTCGGATTATCGACGTACCGTACCGGCATCGCCCCGGCGTCGAACACTCTTAATCGTCGAGCGATCGAAGACCAGCACGCGGGTCCGCCTCGGTCCCGTCTCCCCTGGAAAGACGACGACCGGGGTGAGCCCATCGACCAAAGTCCTGAGCCGCCTGCAATAGTCCCATGGGCCAACCAGGTGTGCCTCCCGAACGACGACCCAACGCGAATCGGGGTCATCGGTGGCCGAGATCAGGTCCGCGAACGTGTAGCCCGTTCGACCGCTATAGAATTGCGACCAGCCGGTGACGTCAACCACCTTCCCGTGGTGCTCGCCCCGTTCCGTGAGCCAAACGCCGGCGTCGCGATAACCCCGAAGACCGTCGTTCAGAGGCGAAAGCGTTTCACCCATTTGCGGTAGGAGGAGTGCGATGAGGATCACAACCCTGAGGGCGACCGCCGCCCTGGTCCATCCCTTGCCGAGATGTCCGGCGGCGATCGAGGTCAGACGATAGACACCGGATGCTGCGGCGGGAATGAGGATTGTCGATAACAGAATCGCGTGTCGCGGACTGCAGTAGCCCCCGGTCGCGTGCAGGCGGATCAGAGCCAGCAGCGACGCGACCGCGATGACCGCGAGAAGCTTCCACTGTCGTATGGCGCCCTCGCGTGGTCGGGTTAACACGATGCCGGGAACCGCGAAAATCAACAGGGGCAATCCGACGGCGTCATTGACCGCTTTCTCGACAGCTTTCACGGCGAGAACATAAGTCTTGGACAGCGATTGATTGAAGGCGAGCGGTTTCTGCCTCTCGACCGCATGAGCGGCCGATCGGGGCGCGGTTCCCAGGAGCCTTGCGACGCTCGGCTTGGTGCCCAGTCCCCCCTTCATCAGAACATAAGGGCCGACGAGTACGGCGGCTCCGATCACCAGAAGTCCCACGATGATCACGCCGCGCTTCCCGAGCCCCCCCAACACCCATCGGGGGGAGAGAACCAGGGTGGTCACGACCGCCGCCGGCAAGAGAAGTCCTTCGGGGCGGGTCAGGTAGGCCAGCGCCGATCCGACGAGCACAAGGGGAATCCAGGCAACTCGACCTGACTTTATGAAACGGAGGGCTGCCCAGAGCCCGGTCAACCAGAAGAGGAGAAACGTGCTCTCGCTGAGGGTGTCGGCGAAGACGTGCCCCGTCAGCGGAACTGCGTAAAATAACAGGCAACCCGCGACGGCAGCCCGTTCGCCAAACAACTCGCGGTTGACGAGATAGAGCGGTAAGACAAGGATCACACCGGCGAGTGACGACGCGAGTTGTGCGGCGACTTGCCAGGCGTGCGGGTCGTTGCCACCGGTCACACGATGGACTGCGGCAATCGCAAGTGGATAAACGGGGTGGTCGACAGCATTTTTGAGACCTTCAACGGCCGATCCGCGGTCGATTGCACGAGCCTGGGAAATGTATCGCAGGCCGTCGGCGAAGAAAATGTCGGTGTGCGTCGTGAGCCAGCCGAGCAGGAGACCGGCCAGCGCGGCGATCAAGAGGATTTGCCGCGCGGGAGCGATGGCCCCCAGGAGCGTGGGGTGATCCTCGGCGAGTTCGTGATGCAAATCCGAGGTCATCCTGAACGCCCTCAAGCCGTTTCGTCCACCCCCAACAACGAAATCGTCTCAACCGTTCGTATCGGCATCGTCGATAACGAACTTAAGCCCAGACCCTGCTGGAGCATCCGTCATGGAAGACGCGGTCGATGGTCGCGGAACGAAGGGGTTGCACGTCAGACTTCGGAACCTCTTGCGGCGCAACAACTCAGGGCTCTTCGCGGCGTTTTTCCTGCTGCTGTGCCTCGGGCCGTACGCAACGCGGTTGCGTTCTCCCAGCCTCTATGCCGACGACATCGTCCGCGTGAGCGAACTCCAGAACTCGCCGCCTTATTCGACCTTGTTCCGGCCATTCAATGAGCACATGGCCCCTCTTTTCGAGGTCGTGTCGTGGCTCACATGGAGAGCCGCCGGGGAGTCGCTCGCCCGTTCCTCTCTCGCGTTCACGCTTGTCTCGTTTATCCCATTTTTGCTTACTCTGGGTCTCATCGAACGAGTAATCAGGACCGAAACAGGCTCGGCGTCGGCGGCTCTGGGGTCGGTGGCGATCTTCAGCCTTTCATGGCTGGCGATTGAGACCGTGTACTGGTATTCCGCGAGCAGTTTCATGTGGGCGCTCGCGGCCACGCTGGTCGCGTGGATCTTCGCAAGGAAAATCGAACTCGGCCTGGGATTCAGCTCGGGGTTGTTTACCGCAATCGCCACCGCCGCGGCCCCTGCTTTCTCGGGAATTGGTTTGCTGGCGGGACCGTTGGCGTGGGTCCGCATTGTTGGCGGGGCGTCTGTGTCCCGGGACAAACTTACGAAGCGCCTTGCGCGGGGGATCATCCCGCTTGCGGGAACCGCCTCATACCTCGTGATCTGCAGCTTCTTCCGCTACCGGGCTGTACTCGCGTCGAACCTGGGTCAAAGAGCCGACCTGATCCGTGGTTTGAAAACGACGCTGATCGCCCCGGTCTGGACACTCCTCCCGTCCCTGGCGGGAATTCGCCTCGATGTCCCTTCTGAGATCGCGTCAATCCTGGCGATCGCGGCGACCTTGCTCTGTGCAACGATCCTTACTTTTCGATTCCGCCGCGGTAGCGACCGTCCGCTGGTTCTCGGCGGACTTCTCTTGATCGGGGCGGGTTACGCGATGGCCTTTTGCGCCCGGGCGGGCGATCCGGGCCAACCGCTTCTTGAAACTCAGCGGTATCACCTGTTTCCGATGCTCGGGTTGTTATTCGTTCTGGCCCCGGCAATCAAAGCAATCGCGGGCCGTTGGGACTCTGAACCGTCTCTAGCCATTCGCGTGGCGACCCTGTTTGCCGCCGTATTGCTGTTGTCGCACAGCAACGAGATGCGCGGTCGAGCCTTGTTCATGCGTTCTCCCGATCAGGTCCGGACGCTCACCGCGATTGACCACCTCGGTCAGATTTGCGTGACAAACGGGGCCACTCGTTCTCAAGCCCTGGCAACCCTCGACCCGATCGAGACCGCCTGGACTCCTGCCGGCATCAATATCCTGACGATGCTGCCGCCCGGCGCCCCAATCTCCACGCTAGGCGACGACCGCGTGAAAACGACCTTGCTTTCCGCACTTTCCGCTCCGGAGCGGGCCTCGATCTGCGGCGGGATGGACGTATCCCGTTATCTTGTCGCGGATTCCGACGCCGGCTCACGAACCGAATCCGCCCAACGACCCGTCAAACGTTATCGTGTCGGGGAGTTGAGTCCGGGCCGTTATCAACCGCAGGGCTGGCCGTCGTTCCTCGAATACGGGGCGGCGACGGCTGAAGACGCTCGCGGAGTGTCGCTCTCGGGATTTCGCAAAGGCGACCTTGTCGAGCTCTGGTGGCGGGGCGAGGACGAGCGATGGTCGGAGACGCGGAGCGTACGGTTTCGGGCGCCCGGGGAGGACGCGTGGATCCTTCCCCTGGAACGAGTCCCACACTGGCAGGGGTCGAAGGCGAAATTCTTTCGTTTGCTCTTCCATGAATCAGGGCCGATCGCCACCGACGGGCCGCGACTGATCCGCTAGGCAGAGGGTCTCGGCAACTTCCGACCAGCGTCCAAATGGGCGAAACCCGAGCCCCCGACGGGTCAACTCTCCGGCGAGAAAGCCGGTCGCGAACCGGAGATTTTCCGGAACAAGCAGCGCCGGCTCAAAGTCTGGCGGCCCATCTCCCGCGAAAGCAACGACCGCCCCGGTCTCCAGGGCGTTCTGAACAATGCCACGCTTGTCGATCCCCGTCATCGGTGAGAAGAACGGCGAGTCTCGCGGCAGACTCATGAGGAGTCGTCCGTCCACCATCATGCCGGGGTTTGCGAAGACATCGACCGCGACGTCCGCCTCGTGTAAGAGGCGCTGGATGTACCAGGAACAGCCCGCGGAGGCGACTTGAACCGACCAGCCCGCGCCACGGAGCATTTCGACTCCTTGATGAAGCCCGGGGTCGATCTCCATGTCGTGCGTCAGCGCGATCAACGCCGTCTCGCCCGGCGTGTACGCTCCAAAAACGGCGTTGAGTGCCTCGAAGTGAGTGATCCGCCCGGCGAGGTATTCGCCCCAGAAATCCGGTGTCCCCGGCGGAACGCGATTCAAGACGAGTTGATAGAAGTCGCGACGAGTGATTGTTCCGTCGAAGTCGGTGACGAGGATCTTCATCGATGGTTCAGGATTTGATGACACAAGCCGCGCCTCAGCCCGCCCAGACTTCGGTCCGCACTCCGCGGACGTCCATCTCGAATTCGATCCCCACGATCGGCGGCCGGGTGTAGTACCAGCGAACCCCGTGCCCCGCCGCCGATCCGATGCGGTTGAGGATGACGTCGGGTAAGACATGGTCGAAAGGGTGAATCGTGTAGACATCGACCGCCGTCACCAGACCCCAATCACCGCCGAGACCGTGGAGCCGATTCTCCATGAGTCCCATGACGAAAGCCGCTTTGCGAGTGATGGCGCTCAACGTCGTGTCGCCCGCCGCGATGATCGCCGACGCTTCGAGCACCCCTTCCGGCAACTCCCCGGCCCCGGCGACGACAAACGTCGGTGACTTCGAGTCTGACGGTTTCGCGTAGGAAAATGCGTGGAGCAGCACTTCGGGCGGCGGGTTTACCTCGGGCGCGACGTTCGTCCTCGCAACGGGGTTCACCCCATCGACGAAGACTCCCCAGCCTTGCAAGACGGCTGCATAATCGGCGTTGAAGGCCGCGAAACCGGGGAATGTGAACGGCCTGGGAGACCGCAGCTCGACCGCGCAGAGGTCGGCCTTGGACCCGCCTTCGACGGCGAGATGTCTCGCGATCACCTCGAACCCGTCGCGCCAGCCGACGGGAAGACCGAGCGTCGCGTGGACGATCTCGTAACCGGGGGCCGCGACGACTCCGCAAGAATACGGAGCAATTCCGGGCAGGAATCGATAGCCCCCTTCGGGATGATTTTTCAACGCGGGACTGGCAGCGGTCGTCATGACGCAATCCTCACAGGGTTTCGGCCGGACCGATTCAGGATACCATGACAGACGTCTTCCCGTGGATCGGGAAACGCATGGCGTCTGGCTTCGTTCGGTTCGTCGTCATGGAATCACGCCCGCTGTCCTTCCCTCGGTGGACTCGGACGAACACTCTCCACCATCCAACCCGCTTGACAGGATCGGACCTTCATGACCAAGCCGAAAGTACTCTTTCTCGGATCGGTCGTCGTTTTGTCGACGCTTTCCCTCAACGCCTTCGCCTGGCAAGCTTCGGACAAGCCCAAGCTCGGGTACACCGACACCCCAATGCAGCCTTACGGCAAGTACCGGGTCCACGATGGCACCCGACCCCAGCCTGCCGTGATCACCGGGGCGAGCGCCTCAACTCAAGACACGCCCGGCAAAGCCCCTTCCGACGCCGTTGTCCTTTTCGACGGGACCGATTTGTCGAAATGGACCGCGGGCGGCGGCAAGCCGGCCAAGGCGAAGGTCGAAGACGGTGCGCTCGTGATTTCCGGCGGCACAGTCTCGACGCGCGAGGAGTTCGGCGACTCGCAGATCCATGTCGAATTCGCCAGCCCGAACCCTCCCAAAGGGCGCGACCAGGGACGAGGCAACAGCGGTGTGATGCTCTTCGGCAAGTATGAAATCCAGATCCTCGACAGTTTCGACAACCAGACATACCCCGACGGCCAGGCCGCCGCGATCTACGGTCAGTACCCGCCGCTCGCGAACGCCTCCCGTAAGCCCGGCGAATGGCAAACCTACGACATGATCTTTACCGCCCCACGATTCAAGGAAGACGGAAGCGTGGAGACCCCGGCATACCTCACGATGTTCCACAACGGCGTGCTCGTCCACAACCACACACCGCTCCTCGGCGAAGTCGCGTTCCGAGCCCTGGCTCGCTATTCCAAGCACGGACCGAAGGGCCCGATCGTCCTCCAGGATCACGGAAACCCGGTAAGGTTTCGCAATCTCTGGGTTCGCGAGATCAAGGGTTACGACCAGCCTTGAATGTCGGAAATGACTGATCGCCGATGACCGATGACCGATGACCGACCCGGCGGATTCATTGATCGTCGGTCATCGGTCATCGGTCATTGATCATCGGCCATCGGTCAGCGCCCATTGATCATCGGCCATTGACTCTTGGCCATTCCCTCTTCGTCCCGGTCAGCCCCGTCCGCCCTTCCGTCGCGGCCGGGTTCCCTCCGTCTGATCGGCCAACGCGATCAACGCTCCGATGGCGTCGTCACAGACTTTCGCGGCGGCGGCTCCCCCTTGGTTTGTCGCGGTCAGGAACGCGAAATTTCGTGAGGGTGCGAGCCAGACGGACGCGTACCAGGTCAGGTTGCTCCCCGAATGATTCAACGCCGTTCCTCCGGCCCAGGATCTCCCCGCGACCGACCAACCCGCCGCGTAGTCTCCGCCGGGGGGAGGCGTGTGCATGGTCCGGAACGTCTCCGCTTTCAGGAGGCGGGCCTTTCCTCGCGCGCCTTGAAGGTGAAGCGCGGCGAATTTCGCCCAGTAAGGGACTGAAACGTGGACGGTTCCCGCCGGGCCAAGTGCCGGGGCGTTGTCCTCTTGGATCGACTCGATCCGTCCCGAGACGTCGTGATGTCCCCAGGGTTCGACGACACTACCGGGCTTGCCGGGAATTCCGAACCCGGCCGTCGCCATTTCGAGAGGCTCGAAAAGGCGAGTTCTCATCAGCATTTCCCAGGACTTCCCGGTCACCTGCTCGGCCATGAGGCCGGCAATCGCGTAGCCGACGTTCGAATACTCGTACGTTGACCCGGGCTTGGTCACGGGTGACGACTTCATCATTTCCGACAGAAGAACCTTGCGCTGTTCGGTCGTCGTCTTGTTCCGCCCGAGCATCCACCAGTTGCCGTTGGGTGGTAATCCCGCGCGGTGGTTCAGGAGTTGAATGACCGTCACCCCTTGGAAATCGGGGTGCAAGGACTTCGCACGCTCCGGAAAGATCTCCCGGACGGTCGAACTCCAGCTCAGCTTGCCTTCATCGACGAGAAGGCCGATCAAGGTCGCCGTCATGGCTTTCGTGCAGGAACCGATATGCACGCGGTCGTTGACGGTGATCGGGGCTTCCGTCCCCAGTTTCCGAACCCCGACCGCGCCGATCGCCGTGAGCTTCTCGCCGACCAACAACGCCCCGACAAGCCCGGGAACATTGTGGCGATCGAGCAACGGTTGCAGCACGCGATTGACGCGCGGGTCGGGCTCCAGTGACCTGGGTTTCACCGGGGTCGGACCGACGGGCTTGAGCGCCTTGCGTTTTTCGACCGGCGATTCCTGGCCCGCTGAAACGCCGTCGAGGGCCGTCAACCCAACGCTCACTGCGGCTCCGAGGAACCCGCGACGACCGAGCATGACCGAATTCTCCACGCAGTTGGGATCGCGACGTCCGAATCAATCCCCAATCATAGCCGCGCCGGGGAGCCGGACTCAATGAATCCGGCGGACCACTCGAAAACGTGGAGGTCGGGAATTGATAAAGAGGATCGCAAAATGACGGCTGACGCATTCCGGAGCGAATGCCCTCCGGAGACCCGTCATCCGCCATTTCCTTAATCTGAATTCGCGTCGGCGATCCACCTACTTTTTCAAAGCCTTCGCCTTTTCAAGCTCTCCCGCGATCTTCTTGTGCTCCGCCGCGAGGTCGGGCATCCCGAGGTGCTCGTACGTGTCGGCCAACGACGTGTGGATTCCGGCGATCGTCTGATCGACTTTCAGTGCGCCTTCGAGGTTCGTTAGCGCCTCTTTGTAGTTGCCCATCTTGGCAAAGATCTGCCCACGGGTTCCCAGCAACTGGCCCTGGAGCAAGGGAGCCGATCCCGGCACATTGAGCGCCTGGTCAACCATGCTAAGGGCGCGCTTCTCATCGGTCGGCTCGTTGAACGCGAGCAGAAATGCCAGGTTGTTCGCGACGACCGGCATCCGCGGTTCGAGCTTGAACGCCGCTTCCCAGTGCGTGCCCGCGACATCAAATTTCTTGTGGAGCCACGCGTCGTTCCCCAGGAAGAAATGAGCCATCCCCGGGGATTGGCTCGTCACGATCATTTTGTTCAAAATCTTTTTGGCTTCCGCCGCGCCTTTGCCCGGCTCGGTCATCATTTCCGACAGTTTGGCGAGCAAATCGAAATTCGTCGGGTCGTAGTTGATCCCTTCATTAAGAATCTTGAGACGTTCCGCGAGCCGTTCGTCTCCGCCCGCCTTGGGGAGGTTCTCCACATGTCGGAGCCAGTCCAGGCAGGTTGTCGCCATCATCTTCCGAAATTCTTCCTGCTTGGTCTTGCCGTACGCCTCGTTCAGGATATTGAGCGCTTCCTGGTATTTCGAGAGGCTCGTCAAGGACAACGCCAGCGTGATCCGGGCGAGCCCGTTTTCCGGATTCATTTCGAGAACAATCCGCGCGGCTTTGATCGCTTCCTCATAATGTTGTTTCGCAATACCGGGTTCTCCCAGCCTGTCGCAAACCACGCCCAGCTTGAATATTCGCATCGGCTGATTGTCCGAGGACTTTTCGAGCAGTTCTTTCGCCCGAATCAAGGGTCCCGTCTGCGCGTAGACCTCGCCGAGCATCCCCTCGCCGTTTTTCTCTTCACGGAGATGATTGGTCGAGCGACTCGCTCGAATGTACTTCGAGAGATGATTTTCGATGATATCCCGGTTTTGCCGCAGGTTTCGCACGTCCTGGGCGTAGCGTTCGGCGAGGTAGAGATGAGCCTTCGCAATCGGGTAACGACTCTCTTCCTTGATCCGCTGTTCGAACTGCGCCGCTCCCTGCGCGACCATCGCCTGGGCGAGCGAGTCGGCCTTCTGCACATCGTTCGATTTCGCCAGCAGCACAATCATGTCGTACCGATTTTCGAGATCCTCGGGGTTGAGAGAAAGGACCCTCCGGGTGCATGCAAGTGCGCCGGGGATGTCTCCTTTCTCCATACGTCGCTTGGCTTCCGCGGAATATTGGGCCGTGGTCGGCGGACTGATCATGGCCAAGGCGAGAACCGCAAGCATCCCGAACACGGCCAGTAGTGCGGGCAATCCCGCGAGAAAGTCGAGGATCTGGGGATTCTTGGGCGTGGCCAAGACGGCCGGAGCGAGTTCCGCGGGGTCGGACGGCTTCAACGGTCCCGGGTTCTCAAGGGTACTCATTTCGTCCCTCCTTCCTTCGTCGAACTCTTGAGGGTGAGCGAATCGATCCGGGAACGTGCGGAGGCATGAAGCTCCAAGGCTTGTTGCGTCTCCCTCTCACTGAGGGGCTTGTCGGAGTCGACGAAAGTCTGCAACTGATGGCAAAGGACGTCGGCTTCGCTGCCCCCGGCGTCCCCGGTGCGGATCCAGCTCCTCAGACGCAACCGGAAGTCCGTCGCGAGGCTCCGGGTGTCGTCGGGCTCGATCGCCCGTCCTTTCCGGTCGTAAAGCCCGAAAAGAAGATACTTGTGACGACCCTCGAGATTCGCGAACCACGCGGCGACGATCGGCCCGTAAGACTTTCCGGTCTCGTTGGGCAGGGGGTTTGGCGGCGTGAGTACCGTTCGCTTTATCATCGACCACCCCTGCGCTTTGTAGCAAAGGGTCAGCTCGTGCCAATCGACGAACTCATAGTCGAGCGAGACGACCGAAACGCTCGCCGGGCCGGCGTTGTAAAACCAGCTTTTCGAGTGCTCACCCCAACTACTATCCTTGCTGCGATCCGACTCATCGAACTTCACGAACTGGAACGGACCGTCCTGGGGGGGCAATGATTTGCCGTCGATGTCTTTGAAGACTTCTTGGTAGACATCCTTTGCCAGAAGCACCTCTTTCCAGTGCGCTCCGGGCATCATGAGCTGAGGCACGAAGAGGATGACGAACGCCGCTGCGAATCCCCAAGAGCCGACCCAGGAATGCCGGAGGTCGGGAAGCTGGGTGGGACCCAGATCGGGCGCAGGCGTTTTGGGAATCGACGCCGCGTCCGTTATCGGCTTTTTCAACGCCTCGAGCGGGGCGGCGGCGGCCATCGGTAAAGGAACCTTGCCCTCGCGTCCCAAACCTTCGGCCGACCGCCTGAGCCTTGAACCCGATCTCAGGGAAAGGTCAAGCGCCCCCATGTTCTTCTTGACGGGGGAGTTTTTCGAGAGGTTTTGCTGACGGACGATGTCCTGCCCCGCCTGCCAGAACATGCGAATGCCGGCCTGGGCGAAATTAAGCAGCCGGTCCGTGGAAAGCACCAGAACGAGCATCAACACGAACGTGATCAGGCCGAGCGCCTCATGCCGCCAGCCGGAGGCCGCGTCGATATTCCATCGGGTGGTGAGCACCACCACCAGGATGATCCGCAAGAGATTCCCGAACACCACCCAGACAATCGACGCGCCAAGAAGGATGGCCGTTCGGGCCGGCGAAGTCCGGACCCAAAGGGCGTAAAACAGGGTTCCGATCAACAGAGTGATCAGTGAATAAACGCCGCTGCACGCCTGGTCGACGAGCAACGGAGCGCCGCCGACGTCGACCACGTTCCCGTCCATGACGTGATAGACGCCGATCAGGTCCAGGAGCTGGCTGCTCCACCGACTGACGAGATTCTGTAGCTTGACGATCAACACGACGTCGAAGTGCTTCGGCGGCGGGATCGCCAGCCAGAGCAGACCCCACGCCGGAAAGGCCGCGACCGCCAAACGCCGGCCCCCGATCGAGTACGCCGCGGAGAGCAACGCCACGAGCGCG
Organism: Isosphaeraceae bacterium; assembly: GCA_043738665.1. Taxonomy (GTDB): domain Bacteria; phylum Planctomycetota; class Planctomycetia; order Isosphaerales; family Isosphaeraceae; genus JAYUFP01. The sequence continues at coordinate 2,617 of JAYUFP010000088.1, read as the reverse complement.
GCCAAGGCACCGATTCCCGGCGAGATGAAGGCTACCCCCGACCCCAGCATGACCCACGACAGCATGGCCGTCCCATACCCGAGGGAGCGGCTCCCCGGTTCGAGCCGACCGAGTCGACCGCACCACTTCCAAATCAACGCCGCCGCGCCCGGGATCACCAGCGGGAAAAACTGGTAATGGGGCCGCGCCCAAAGCTCATGCCCGTGGAGGATGAGAATCGGCAGAAACGCGAGCGTGATCAATCCCGCCGGAACGAAACGCGCCCATCCCGAGACCTCAGTGCTTTCGTACTCGGCACCCGATCGCTGCGTCACCTGCAAAACGTTCTCAAGGGTGGCCATCTCGCTCTACCTCGTCCCAATGCGTGGGGAATAATACCGGAGCGGACCGTCGAATGTCCGTTCGGCCGTGAGTCTTCAGTTTACTCAAGAACGACCCGTTTCGGGATGACAGATGTCTGTTTTCGACATCGTCCAAAAAAAATCCGAGCCGGCCTCACCGATCGTCACTGTCTGGGTGACCCCAAATTCATTCGCCCGCCTTCTCACGTCATCGTGATCGTCAGGGGCCGACCCCGGCTCGTGACGAAGAACAATATCTTTACGAGACGATCGCCGCGACTCCAGTGAAAAAAACCAGGATCCGACGAGCCCGTGTCCTGAATCTTTCCCGATATAGCCGGATCCCCTGTTTCACCCGGAGAATTTCTGTCCCGCCCGTCTGTTCCCCGCGAATTCCGGCCGGAACGGTTCCCAACGCATCAAATACAAACAAAAACATAGCTCATAAGTCAAGCATGATGTCGGCGATGACCCGCTCGACTTCCGTCATTGACCCAATTCAAGAGCGACACGACTAACATAGCTTCTTACCCCCGATTCCATCCACAACCTGTCTCAAAGTGTCCGATTTCCCTGCCGTGACTCGGAGAGCCGAAGTCGCGGCGACCTGTACATCAAGGGGGAGGAAGTCGATTTCTTCATCCTACAAATGCATGCTGTCAGGGATTCGGGCTGACACCGACCGCCCACTGGGCGCGAAGTTAGTACCGACACCCATTCGGTCCGCCCATACTTTTCCGCGTTATTGAAAGAAAAAACAAGGGGAATTGCAAGGGAGCGAGCGTGGTGATGAGCGAGTGTGGCATCGGACTAGGGCTCTCACTTGACCGCATTATGGGGCTGGGGCTCAGGCCGCGGCGATTGCGCTTTGCGAGAGGATCAGGGCGCTCCTGTTGAAAAGCATGTGGCTCCGCCGGAATTGGAGCCTTGGTACAGGTTTGTGAACACCGATGTTTCCAAAAAGAATCCTAAAAGACTCTTCCCGGTTTTTGATTGAATTTCCTACCGGCGAGATTATAGTAGTGACCGTCTGTAATGACTTTGCTTCCCAGAACCGGGGGCGATTGGTGCCCCTAGCTGGGGGAAAGTTCGAATCGTTTGTGTTCGCGTATTTCAAAGGAGCATGTGAACTATGAGCTTTTTGCGAGGTCTGACATTGGTGGCGGCGATTGCCACCCTGTCCGCCGCTCAGGCGCGGGCTACCGTTGTGGTCGACACCTTCACGACCACCCAGACGCAAATCGCGCCGGGTACTCCCACCGGAACGGCCTCGGGCGCCGGCATCCTCGGCGGAACCCGTACCCTGACCGTTTTCCTCGACTCGGTACCTCCGTTCTCGGTGGGCGTGGGTAACGTTAGCGGCGGCGTCTTCTCGGGCTCCATGACCGGCCCGAACAGCCCGGTCGGCGGCTCTTTCTTCAAGCTGGACTACGCCACCGCGGCCATCGACGCGCTCACGGGCAACACCGCCCTGAACTTCAGCGCCTCGTCGCAGGGTGGGTCGACCATCGTTGTGACCGCGAACGGCACGTCGACCGCGACCATCACGGTTCCGGACGCGCCCGGCTTCCAGTTCTACAGCATCAATCTTGCGTCGTTCAGCAATCCGAGCGTCTTCTCGGCGCTGACCTCGCTGAGCATCAAGGCCACGTTCCCCAACGTGACCCAGAGCGGTCCGAGCTTGACCATCAACGGCCCGATCCTCATCAGCGCGATTCCCGAGCCCTCGATCATCGCCCTGGGTTCGGTCGCCTGCGTCGTTCTCGGCGGCCTTAGCCTTCGCCGCAAGAGCTAATTTTAGAATCGCGAAATCACAAAGCTAATCGGTAGAAGAGGGGGTCATCGACCCCCTCTTCTCTTATTTTTTTCTTCGTCCTAAGTCATTGCTCTAACTCGAAGACGATTCCGGACAGTCCGTTAGAGCGAAGCTCGCTCGGCTTGTGAACCTTGTTGGGAAATGGGGGCCGGGTGCCACGCAATTCGGTCTCGTGTGCAATCCGTTTGTGATCCGATCAGTGAGACGGAGCGAACTTTTGATCGGTAGTCTGAAAGTATTGTCGCTTACGGTAACGATTTCTTCGCTTTGCGACACTTAAGTGAAGGCTGTGGTCGTCATTGACGACCTGAAGGTTTCCAAAACGGTCGTCGAAATGATCGGAGTGAGGGGGTGCGCCAACGGATTCTGGCGGAGTCGTCTTCGCCCTGAAGGGGCGGCACAGGACAGCCCGGGGCATCGCCCCGGGTGACGAGACAGGATTAAAGATTTCAGCCCTGAA
>JAYUFP010000087.1:0-7861 GCA_043738665.1 Isosphaeraceae bacterium | reverse complement strand
AATCCTGAGGCCGTTGAGGCCCATTTGTTTGGCGATGATTAGGTCGCGTTTGAGGAAATCGTCGTCGGGAGCCGTGTAGATCCCTTTCGGGTTGAACGACTGATCGAGCGCCGTGCGGAGGTAAACGGGCTTGCCGTTGAGGAGGATGCGTTCGTAAGCGGCGTCGCCGTACTTGCCGCGTTTGATCGTGCGAAGGCCGAAGTAAGTCTCGACGGAGTCGATCGATCCGTCGGGGGCCTTCAGTTCCAGTGTCACGTCGTAAAGATGAGGCGACTCCGGAGTCCAAAGCTTGGGCTGGGAAATCTCGGCCGACAGATCGACCTCCACGAAGCCCAGACCGTCACCAAACTTAAAGGCTTTTTTCGCCGACTTGACTGTCGGGTCGCTTGGGATTACGGAGACGGTGTAATCTCCCGGCGTCGCGCAGTGCATACCGAGTTTGAAGACCGCCAAGGCAGGGTCGATTTCCGTTTCAATCTTGAAACCCAGGATCGCTGATTTTGGATGTGCTTCGAGCCAGACCGTTTGCCAGATTCCGGAGGTTGAGGTGTACCATCCGACTTGCTTGCCCGTCGGTTGGGCCGGGTCCGTCGGGTCGAAAACGCGGACGACAACGGTTGCGGGTTTTCCATCGGACTTTTTCAGTTCTTCGTCGATAATCCGGCTGAAATGCGTGTATCCGCCTTCATGCCGGCCGACATTAACCCCGTTGATCCAAACTTCCGCACGCCAATCCACGGCCCCGAAGTGAAGCTCAACGCTGTGACCCTTCGGGAAATCCTTCGGAACTTCAAAAGTCCGACGATACCAGGCGACGCCGTGATATTCGGGCTTTTTAATCCCCGAAAGCTCGCTCTCCCAGGGGAACGGGACCACGATCGACTGATCAAAACCCTCAGTGCCGGGCTTTTCCCAATGAGCATCGATTCCTTCGTCTTTAGGGTCGAACCGGAACTCCCACTTGCCGTTGAGGTTCACCCAGTGCTTCCGCACGGCGTCGGGAGTCGGGTGTTCGGGACGAGGGATATCGGCCGCGGCGGCGCTGAAGGTCGTCGCGAAAACGACCGCCACGAGATGGAGGGCGCGGGTCATCGGGAATAAGCTCCGGAAAGAAAGAGACGGCCGGCGATTCTGCTCGCCGACACTTGCCTCGAACGACTTCGAAGTTAATCCATCACTTCGGGATTCGCCAGTCCACGAGTCGCTCGAACCGAAATGACGCCGCGATCACTCCATCGGACTGCCGGTCCCTTCACGGATCGTGATTGGGTTCCCTTTCGGCGGATTCCGCCAGACTTCCGACTTTCCCGAAGTCCAGGTGACTGCAATTCGTTCCGGTCGCGCTCCAAGAACAATTCGACGATCCGACGACGACAGGTAGCTTCCGCCTCCCGGCAAGTCACGGATGAGCGTTTGACCGCCGATCGTGAACTTCAACCGGGATCCGAATGGCTGGGCACGCTTTCCCACGACCTCGATCACGACCGGAACCCCCGCCGACTCGTTCCTGAGCAACATGGGAGGGGCGTCGAGCGACGTCAAAACGGCGTCCGGCTTGCCGTCGTTATCGAGGTCGCCGACGGCGAGCCCCCGGCCCAAAACGGCCTTCGACGACCAGGCGTTTCCCGTCACGGTCTCAAGGCGTGTTCCCGTGTTTCGCAACAGGGTCGGTCGCATCGCGAACGGCACTCCCAGTCGGGCGCGGTCCAGGACGTGTCCGTTGGCCTGGAACAGGTCGAGTCGTCCGTCGAGGTCGAAATCGCGGAGGACGAGACCGAAGCCCGTCACCGTTCGGGTCGCCGCGACGAAACCCATGCGGTTCGATGCGTCCAGGAATACGCCTTCGCCTCGATTCAGAAAGGCCACGGTTGAACGTCCGAACAGGTTGCCGACGGCGATGTCGGTCCTGCCGTCCGCGTCGAGGTCTCCGACGGCGACTCCCATCCCGGCGAGGGGTTGTCCCTGGGCGTCGAACGCGACACCGGCCGCCGCTGCGATTTCGCGGAATTTCAGGTTGCCGAGGTTCTCGAAGAGCCAACAGGCCGAACCGTCGTTCGCCACAAAAATGTCGGGGCGGGCGTCCCCGACGAGGTCGGCGATGACCACTCCGAGGCCCCTGCCCTCTTTAAGGTCGATCCCCGCGGCCGCCGAAATCTCGGTGAAGGTTCCGTCGCCGTTGTTGCGATAGAGGCGATCAGGCTGGGCGGAGAAATCCTCGGGGCCGCAATAGTCGCGTCGGCCGTCGGGTGCGGCACAGTAGGGAGCGTTCGCAGGGTCATAAGCGAGATAGGTCGCCACGTAAAGGTCGAGATCGCCGTCGGCGTCGAGGTCGGCCCAAGCGGCCGAGGTGCTCCAGAGATTCGACGTGAGGCCCGCGCGGAGAGTGACGTCCTCGAACCGCCCATCCCCTCGGTTGCGATAGAGCCGCTGATCGCGCCAGCCGGTGACGAAGAGGTCGTCGTGTCCGTCGTTGTCGAAGTCGGCGACCGCGGCGCCCATCGCGTAGCCCGGACCGGGCGCGTTGGCCCCCTCGGTCAGGTCGCGAAAGCGAAACCCACCGAGATTTCGGTAATAACGGCAAGGAGGATCAAGTCGCACCGGGTCGTCGATGATCGATCCGCCGTTACAGAAATACAGGTCGAGAAGGCCGTCACCGTCGCCGTCGATCAACGCGACGCCTCCCCCCATGATCTCGGGGATGTCGTGACGGTTCCGACTGCCGCTGAAAAGGCGGAAGCTCACTCCCGTGTCGGCAACCTCTCTCAGACGGATTTCTTGTGCGTGGACTGTGGAAAGCAGCATGAACCAGGCGAACCGCGGACGTAGCGGATGAACGCGGATAAGATTGATAAATTGAAACGATAATCGTCGATAAATTAAGCATTTATTCAGTACATATTCATTTAATGAATATATTTTATAAGTTCTAGTATTGATTTTATCGGCGTTCATCGGCGTCATCCGCGGTCAGGTTCTCTTCGTCTTCCCGAAACTCTCACGGAAAGAGGGTGGAATCTCAAGTCCGGGCGAGTCAGGATAGGCGTCTCGGAAGATTCCCGTTCAGTCGGTGCTTGTGGAGTCATGTCATGTTGAGGCGCCTCGGGATTCCGGCCGCGACGATGTCGGCCATGCTTCTGGTTCCGTCCGTGATGAACGCCGGGGATTCGCCGAAACCCCGGTACGCGGGGGCGACGGAAAACGGGTTCCTGCTGCCGAACGGCTGGACGATTTCCCCGGCGGGGGACCAAGTCCCGCTGACTGACCTCCCGCTCAACATCATCCCGCTTTCCGACGGCCGTCGCGCCCTCGCGGCGACCAGCGGGTTCAATGAGCACGACCTTTCCGTGATCGACCTGGTCAACAAGAAAGTCGTTGCGAAAGAGCAGGTCCGTCAGAGTTGGTTCGGGCTCGCCGTGGACGAAAAAGGGGGACGCCTCTGGTGGTCGGGCGGCGGGGCGGACCTGCTCCACGCGTACAAGTTGGCGGGCACGCAGTTAATCCGGACGAGCCCCCCGGAGCCGGCGGCGAAACCGAATGCCAAAGGTACGGAGCCCAAGCATTTCCGGAGCGGGGTCGTCTTCGACGCCAAGCGCGAACGGATCTATTCGCTCGACGTCGATACCGGAACTTTATCTTATAGGGCCTCGAACGCGGATCGTGACGAGAAATCGGCGGTCGTCGCGCGGAAACCCTACGACGTCGCGATCGCAGGCCGTTCGAGAAGGCTCTATATCTCGGACTGGGCGGACAAGACCGTGGTCGTCATCGACCCCGATGAACTTCGCGTCGCCGCCAGGATCACCGTGGGCGAGCACCCGAATCAAATCGCCGTCCACCCGAAGGACGAGCGGATCTTCGTGGCGTGTGCGTCGAGCAACACCGTGGCGGTCATCGACACCCTCCGCGGGGTCGTCACCGAGACGATCTCGACGACACTGTTCCCGCTCGCGCCCGAGGGGAGCACGCCCGACGCCCTTGCCGTGTCGCCTGACGGGGCCACGCTTTACGTCGCCAACGCGGACAATAACTGCGTGGCCGTGATCGACGTGAAAACCCCGAACCGGAGCCAGGTCAAGGGGTTCATCCCGACCGGCTGGTATCCGACCTCGGTCGCCGTCACGCCGGACGGGAAAACGTTGCTCGTCGGAGTGGGCAAGGGGAACCGGACGAAGCCGAATCCTCCGAGCGCCGAGTCTGTGAAGACGATTACCGAACGGCTCGAAAAAGAGAAAATCGAGCTCAGCGACGTCAAACGGCGTGAGCTGCTCAAGTTCCCTTACATCGGCACGACGCTCTCCGGGGCGCTTTCAATCGTGCCGATCCCCGACGACGCGGCCCTCGCGAAGTACACCGAGACGGTGTACAAGAACTGCCCGTATTCCGACAAGCTCCTGACCGACGCCCCTTATCCCACCAAGACGGCGATCCCGACGAAGGTGGGAGACGCCTCACCGATCAAGCATGTGATCTACATCATCAAGGAGAACCGGACGTACGACCAGGTTTTCGGCGACATCAAGAAGGGGAACGGCGACCCGTCGCTCGTGATGTTCGGCGAGACGATCACTCCCAACCATCACAAGCTCGCCAATGAATATGTCCTGCTTGACAACCTCTATTGCAACGGACACGTCTCGGCGGACGGGCACCCGTGGTCGACGATGGCCTACGGCACGGATTACATCGCGAGGAACTGGGCGCTGACCTACTCGGGGCGTGCCGGCGTCGAGGATGACGACGATGACGATCTGGAAGAAGCGCCGTCCGGATACCTCTGGGACCTGTGCGCCAGAGCGGGCCTGACGTACCGGAGCTATGGCGAGTACGGCAAGCGCGTAAGCACGGCCGACGGCTCGACGAAGATGGAAGGGCGCGTTCCGGGCCTGGTGGGGCACGTCTCGCCGGAATTCGGGGTCGGCACGAATGCCAACCGTGATACCGCGAAGGTCGACGTCTTCCTCAGGGAGTTCGCCGCTTACGAAAAGAACGGCGACCTGCCGAAGTTCATCGTGATGAGCCTGGGAGAGGACCACACCTCGGGGACCTCTCCCAACGCCTTCACGCCGCAAGCCTGCGTGGCGAGCAACGACCTCGCCCTCGGGCGGCTTGTCGAGGCGGTCTCGAAGAGTAAATACTGGGCGGAGACCGCGATCTTCGTGATCGAGGACGACGCCCAGAACGGCCCCGATCACGTCGATGCCCACCGCACGGTCGGCCTGGTCATCAGCCCTTACACAAAGCGCGGGGTGCTCGACGGCACCCAATACACCACCGTGAGTATGATCCGCACCATGGAGCTGATCCTGGGACTCCCCCCTCTCAGCCAGTATGACGCCGCCGCGACCCCGATGTTCGCCTGCTTCAACGACAAGGCCGACACCAAGGGTTATGTCCACGAGCCGGCCCGGATCGACCTGAACGTCAAAAATACCGCGCTCGCCTACGGTGCGGAGCGGTCGTCGAAGATGGACTTCTCGGAGTACGACAAGATCGACGACTTCGAGCTGAATGAGATCCTCTGGGTAGCGATCAAGGGAAAAGACGCCCCGATGCCCCCGGCGGTCCGGCGGGCGATCGCCTACCGGAATCATTCGGGGAGCCGATAACGCGAGATCGGATGACCGACGCTGAACGCCGGGATGCCGCCCGCGCTTCGCGCGGGCGGTTTTTTTTATCGAGGCCGGGGTACGCGGTCAGCGCGTGACGGGGTAGTAGAAGTAGGTCCCCGTGGCCGGGTTGTAATAGAGCGGGTAACGGTAGCCGTCGCCGGGCTCGTGGGTCTGCGTGGTCAGGTAAGCTCCGCTCGACGGGGTTACGGTATTGTATCCGGAGTAACCCGAGGAGTAATAAGTCGACGGGTAGTAGGATGACGACCCGTAGTAGCCCGAGCCGTAGCCGCCGTAGAGCCCGCCGAGATAAGACCCGGTTCCGCCGTAATACGAGCCGCCGCGGTGGTACGTGCCGGGGTGATAGCCGCCGTAATGACCGCCGGTGTGCCCACCGGAGTGACCGCCTCCATGCCCGCCGCCGTGGCCGCCACCCCCTCCGTGGCCGCCACCCCCTCCGTGTCCGCCTCCTCCGCCGCCTCCCTTCGCCATGGCCTGCGGGGCCGACAGAACGAAAGCCGCCGACAGCGTCGCCGCCACCGCGAGCGCCTTCAGGGCGCCTGAGCGCAACCGAGACATCGCTTGCTCCTTGTTGGAGAGTTCGAGGTTTTGCAGTCATTCGCCGAATTCGGATGACACATCGGGCCCGTATCCTTGGTTACGAGGGTCGAACCGAGAGCGTTCGAGAGTCTTGACGTTCGTCGAAAAAAGGAGACGCCGACGCTTCGAACCCCAGGCCCTCCGCTTATTTTTCCTTGACCCTGCCCAATCCCAAGACTCCTCCCACCGCATTCGGCCAGAATTCGCGTCTTCAAGCCGCGATGCCGGCTTAAATCGAACGCACTCGCCTCACTGATCAGAAAATCAATCATGGGTGTGGGATTCCGTCAGACCGGCCTCGATCGCCCCGGAAGGCGGTCTAGGGTTGTTTCAGGAGCGGAGAAGCACGGGATCGTTCGGCGGGCACTCAACGTCCCTTCACTGGAACGCAACGGAGCGGAGCGGGTTGCCGCTGACACACCGTCTCCTCGGCGGCTCGAAGACTACGACGACGTCATTTCCTTTTGGGGGCGCGATGAGGACGAAGAAAGCGTTTCGACCGGTTGCTGGTGAAGCACTCGAAGATCGGGCCGTCCCGGCGACGGGTCTTACCGGGCTTCCTCTAATGGATGCGCAAAAGGTCTTCCAGGCCTTCGGGGCCTTCGAGGTTACGTATTACACAGACGTTCAGAAGATCCTGATGCCCCGGGGGACCACGAACCCGGCGGCGAATCGGGCGGCCTTCGATTCCGCGATCGTCTCGGCGACGAACGACCTGAATGGTCTGATCGATAAGACCATCGCCAACCTTCCCACGTCCTCGACCCTGCAATCCACGATCCAGGCCGAGCTGACCGGCGCGACGCAAGGGATGCTCGCGAAACTCCAGGCCTTGCCGACCCCCAAGGAGTCGACGCCTGCCGCTCTCAGGTCATTCAGCAAAGCGGGAGTTTCCACGATCGGAGGCATCCAGACGCTTGTCACCGGGCAGGTCGCCTCGGCACCCGCACCGGTGGGAACGATCACCGATCAATCCATCGCGCTCGTGGCCGGTCAGGTTCATGACGCCTTCAAGGCGTTCGGTGCCGCCTACGCCAACGAGGTCAAGACAATCCTCTTGCCTTCGGGAACGACCGACCCGTCTGCCAACCGCGCCGCGTTTGATGCGGCCGTGGCGAACGACCTGGCGACGTTAAATGCGAGCGTGGCCACCGCCGTCTCCGGACTGCCGACCGCGCTGGCGAACTCACTCACGGCGATCGCCGCGAACGACCTTTTGACGGGCAACCCGGCCACGGGAAAGAGTCTTCAGGAGAGCTTGCTCGGGATCAAAACGCCCGCGAGACGCGAACATGGAGCGACGAACGTCTTCGCGGGCCTCTCAACGATGGCCATCGGGATCGGCGAAGGGCAGTTCGCCAAGGACGCGATCGCGGCGGTGAACGCGTACAACGCTTCGTTGGGTACGCCGCCGGCCCCGACTCCCCCGCCAAGCTTCCCGCCGCCGGGCATCACCGGCTGACGCGCCCGGTAAGTCCGATCTTAGCGTGGAACCGCCCACCCGTGACCGAGAGTTCGGTCGCGGGTGGGCGGTTGGTTTGTCTTCGTCGGCAGAGTGAGAGTCCGTCCCGAAAGGAAATGGCTAGGAAATGGCTGATGACGGATGGCTGATGACGGATCGGAAAGAGCGAATGCGGCGTTTTCCCGCCGGTTTT
>JAYUFP010000086.1:0-2553 GCA_043738665.1 Isosphaeraceae bacterium | reverse complement strand
GAATGACGCTCGTCCTTTTCGGCGAACTGACCGCAATGATCCTCTCGAGAGAGGCCGGCGTGGTGCTTTGAGCGAGACGCTTCAATTCTCTCGACCGGAATCTGGTATCATGACCGTTTTGAGAGCGCGACCGGAGATGTTCCCGGGCGCGGATTCTTCCCGGGCGAGAACGAGCGGGGCGGGTGTCCGTTGGAAGTGACTTTCGAGTGCCCGAAATGCGGCGTGGTCAGCCATCATGCGCCGATCGAGAAGGCGGAAACCGTTCGATGCCTGTCTTGCGGAAGTGAACGCGAGGTGCGACCGGACTCCTTCGGACCGGAGGGCCTTCGGAAATGCCCCCTCTCCGCGACTGAGGATCTTTACGTTCAGAAAGACTTTCCCCAAGGGCTGGGCCTCGCGATCGTGATCGCCGGGTTCGTCATCAGCACGGTTTTTTGGTATTACGACCGTCCGTTTCCGGCCCTCGGCATCCTCCTCGTCTCAGCTCTCGCGGACATGGCCCTGTTTTACATCGTTCCCGACGTGACGATTTGCTACCGTTGCCTCAGCCAATACCGCGGCTTAGGGGCCAACCCCGAAGGCCGGTTTCGGTACTTCGACCTGGCGATCGGGGAACGTTACCGGCAGGAGCGAATCCGGGTTGAACAGCTCCGAGCCGAAGCGGCGAAGACCGGGGCGACGCCCACGACGGGAACTTGACGGGAACTCACACAAGACGGCTACCGTCGGGGCCGTCGGAACGGACCGAGGGGTCGAGGTGAATCTGCGACCGTGGACGAACGCCGGGCTCGAATTCATGAAGACCTTCAGGGGGTCCTCGAAGGCGAACTCCTTTTCGAGCCCCTTCAGCGCGCGGCTTACTCCGTCGATGGCAGCCTTTACGAGATCGACCCGCTCGGTGTGATCGCGCCCCATTCCGAAGCCGACGTGGTTAACGCGGTCCGCTACGCCGCTGAAAATAATTTGTCGGTCATTGCCCGAGGCTCGGGGACCGGAAGAGCCGGGGGCGCGCTGGGACCGGGGCTAGTCCTCGACTTCAGTCACGCGTTTCGCCGCGTGATCGCGATCGAGCCCGACCGCGTGGTGGTCCAGCCCGGAGTGATTCTCGACGAGCTGAACGCCCGACTCGCTCCCCTGGGACGACGGATCGGGCCGGACCCCGGCGGGTCCAATGTGCGGACGGTCGGCGGGATGGTCGCGGTCGATGCCGCGGGTCCGTCCTCGCTGCGATACGGCACGACCGGCGATCACGTCGAGCAGCTTCGCGTCGTCTTCGCCGCGGGTGAAGCCGCGGATCTGAAGCATACGCAATGGCCTGCCTTCGACGACGAGCCCGAGGATTACACCGGGGTTCTGGTCCGCAAGCTCGGAGCACTCGTTCGACGAAACCTCGACGTCCTCGTCCGCAAGGCACCGCGGTCTCCCAGAAATCGGGCCGGCTACGCTCTGGCCAAGGCGGCTTCGGGTGCGGGGATTCATCTGCCTCGTCTGATCGTGGGTTCGGAGGGGACTCTCGCGCTCATCACCGAGATCACGCTCCGGACCGTGCCCATCCCTCGCGCCCATGCGGGGGTTCTGCTCCCCTTCGCGAGGATCGCCGACGCCGCCGCCGCGGTGTCGAGCTGCCTGGAAGGCTCTCCGGTGGCCTGCGAACTTCACGACTGGCGGGCGATACGCCTTGCCAGGGAAGTCAGTCCGGAGTTCCGCGAGTGGATCACCGACGCGGCCGAAGCGGTCTTGATCCTTCTTTTCGAAGGGGACGACCCCGACGAGGTTTCCTCGCGGGCGAAACGGACGGCGAACCGTGTCGCAAGGTCCGGACACCTCGCCGCCGACCCTGTCGTCACACCCCGCCGCGTGGATTGTGACCGCATGCTCGGGCTCCGTCGCGCGATCGAGCCCTTGCTGATGCGGACCAGCGGCCGTTCACGTCCGCTCTCGTTCATCGACGACATCGCCGTCCCCCCGGAAGCGCTGGCCGTCATGGTGCAGCGGCTTCAGGACGTCATGAAATCCTTCGACGTGAGCTGGACTCTGGGCGCACACGCCGGCCACGGCCAGCTTCATCCCCGGCCCTTCCTGGACCCTTCGAATCCGACCGACATCGCCAAGCTCGAACCGATCGCGACCGAGGTTTACGCGGCGGTCCTCGACCTCGGGGGGACCATCTCCGGCGAATCCGCAAGCGGCCTGGCAAGAACGCAGTTCCTCCGTCATCAGTTCGGCGACCTCTTCGCTGTTTTCCGCGAGGTCAAAGACGCCTTCGACCCGGAGAACCTCTTCAATCCCGGCAAGGTGATCGGCGACGACCCGCACTTGATTCTCAAGAACCTTCGCCGTTATCCTCCGGTTCAACCGCTTCCGGCGGTCGGTTCCGACGGTTCTGATGACACACCCCTATCCGAATCCGCACTCTCCGTCGTTCCTTCCGCGTCGTTCTCGTTGCCGGTGCTTCGTTGGGAGAATTCAAGCCTTAACGAAGTCGCCTCGGCCTGTAATGGCTGCGGCGCGTGCCGAACCCGGGAAGCCGACTTGCGGATGTGCCCGACCTTC
>JAYUFP010000085.1:0-2555 GCA_043738665.1 Isosphaeraceae bacterium | reverse complement strand
CCAGACCTGTACCTGCATCCCTCCGGCGAAGAAGGCCGGGTATTCCAGGTAATTCATGTCGAAGGCCGCGAAGGGGACGGTCTTGTCGCCGGCGAGTGGGCTCATCACGGTCGTGATCTGGGGGCCGACGGCGATCGGGTCGGGGATTCCGATGACGAGTTCCCAGTCCTCCTCGACCATGTCCGGGGTCGTGATCGTGGTCAAGGCGCCGGGGAGCTGCGCCCGGGCGGAGTGTAACGGCAGCGGCGCGGTCGCGGTGAGCGTGGCGGTCGCGATCAGTGCGGCGAGGCGGATTAGGATCGTTCGCGAAGACATGTGACCCCCTTGGGGCGCGTCGGCGGGTGAACGGCCGCGAACGCCCGGTTACCGAGAAATGAAATGTGAACAACGATGCATGTTGGTGAAATCGAGGCGCGACCTTTGTGAGTCGACGGCCGCGGGTGCTACTGGGAAAGGTGCAAGACGACCAGACCTCCTTTGGACCACGACGATTGGGGCGTGCCGCGGACGGCCGACGTGTCGGTGAGAAGGGCCGGCTGGACGACGACGTATTTAGGGTTTCCTTGGAAGTTCACGGCCACGATGCGGACGGGGGCGAAGGCGATCACGCGATACCACGCGTTGTTGCCGTTGCCGCCGGTCAGGTCGTAGATCGGGATCGAAACGGGGTTGCCGATGATGGCTTCGAGCGCGAATTTGATCCCCGCGCTGATGCCGGGGTTCCCACTAAAGGTGATCGACGGGGGGGTGAGCGTCGTGTCCAGCTTGATCGTGCCGTTCGGGAAGGTCGCGAGCTGGGCGGGAGTGATGCCGTACTGGATTTGCGCCGCGAGTGTCGATGTGCCGTTGTTGCTGACTCCGACATTGATCGTACCCCAGTTGCCGGGGTTTCCCGACGCGACCGGGTAAAGTTTCGACTCGGGCACGCCGTCGGGTCCGTTGCTGACGGCCTTGGTGACCGGGTTGTAGGAATACTGGTCGGTCGCCGCCCCGAGGGTCTGGCCGACGCCGGCCATCATCGCGTTGTAAGTGTCGACGTCGAGGACGATCGGCAGCAGGTTCGCGTTCCGGCCGTTCACGCTCTTGTAGCCCGCGACCGTATAGTTCGCCGCGGTCGCGGTGGACGAGATGCTCATGCTCGCGCCGGTAAAGCCGATGATTCCCGAGAAAAACGTGGGGATGACCCCGCCCCGGCTGGTGTTCCGACTCGCGGTCACCTGCACCGAGTTGAAGAGGGGCGCGAGTGCGGCCGCGGTGAGAAACGTCGAGTGGGGGTTTGTGGGGTCGCGGTAGCCGACCTGGACGTCGCTCGATGGACTCCCGTTCGGACCCGTCACGAGGGTGACCGAATGGTTGAAGACCTTGTTGTCGGCGGCGAACGCGACGGCCGCGTTGTCGGCCGCGGTGATCTGTCCGCTCATGTCGGTGACGCCGCGAACGCGGTACTCGTTCGCGAGCTGCTGTGCCCCGGCGAGCGCGGCGGCGTCCGCGGCCGTGCCGAGCTGCGCCCGCGCCGCGGCCAACATGGCGGAGTCCACGGAGAGCGCCACGAATCCCAGAAGGACGGGGAGGACGAGCGCGAAAATCATCGCCGATACGCCGCGACGCGTTCGGGCCGTCTTCCGGAGTGCCGATCGGATTTTCATCAAAGTCTTTCTAAATGAGAAGGTTGAAATGAAAGGTGCGGGACGGTCGTTCCGCGCCCTCGCGACTGAGTCCGGCCTCCGACCTGGTCTCATGGGTTCTCGCTACTCAACGTCGCGGTACCGGAGACGACCGCGTCTTTCAGGAAGAACGGGGAGCCCAACAGGCTCACTTGCGTGTACGGCACGCTCAGGCTCACGGTAACGGGGGTGCCCATCGGGGCCTGGTTCCACGTCGTCGCTCCGGTGCAAGAGACCGTGAACGAGGTCGGAGTGATCCCCAAAGGGTTGAGGATCGAGTTCACGCGGGTTTCAACGTCGCCGAGCGTGCTGCCGTCGATGACGGCCACGCGACACCCATCTCGGGCCGCGGTGGTCATCATCTGGCTGACCATCCCCAGCCGTGAGGTCTCGATCTGTCCCAGCACCAACATCACGAACACGGGCATGATCAGCGCCATTTCGACGGCGCTCGCCCCCGAACGGCTTCGTCCCTTTCCTGGATTCCGTCCCTGTACTCTCATGGCGCTTGCCTCGACTGAAACTTGAGTCGACCTGTCCGCGGAAAATGCGAGGAGGTGTTAAAAGAACGCTACTTCGCGGGAGGGGACACATCCGGACCCTTCGCAAAATAAAGCGGAGACGTTGAGAATCCTCCACACTGGGTTCGAGGCGACCTCGGCCTTCACGGGCGCGACGTCCCCCTGGCGAAAGCCCTGGCCCGAATGTTTCCCGGCCGACTTCTTCGTCCTCGTTCCCGCGGAGGACCGCGGGAACGAGTCGCGCCGGGCTCTTGAGCTTCGTCCTCGTTCCCGCGGTCCTCCGTGGGAATGCGTGCGCCTGCAAGTGTGTTTGGTCCGAGAGGTGTGAGTCCTCTTCGTCCTCGTTCCCACGGTCCTCCGTGGGAATGGC
>JAYUFP010000084.1:0-7875 GCA_043738665.1 Isosphaeraceae bacterium | reverse complement strand
CACTCGGAATATTGAACTTACGGCTTCATTAACGAAATTTCGTCAGTTCGAGCAAATGAGCCAAAAACAAGCGTTTCAAGTTTGTGTAGGTCACGACCATCATTTTCAACGACCCGACACAGAGCTAAAGAGCCTGGCGCGACTCGTTCCCACGGTCCTCCGTGGGAACGAGGACGATTTCTAGCCTTCTGTCGGCTCATTGATCATTTTCGGTTCCAATCACCCGGCCTCCCGGAATGCCGGAAGAGCTTAATTTGTTTGATAGGGCCAAGGCAGTGGTCCCGAAAGCAACGGAAGTCGTCTCCAATCACCACGACCGAACGATTTTGCTCAAAACGATGATTCTTCAATTCTCGTTGGACCTAGGTTTGGGAAGAAGCCTGACCGGACGGGACGCACCCGTCGATCACTTCATGTCTTGATGTCGGCATTTTCCAAAAAATGCGTGTTGCGATGAGCGTGCCGCCTTTCTCATTCGTGAAGTTCGGCGTAATCGTGCGCCATGGGCTTTTGCTTTTATGTCCCCAAGCCGTTGGAGTTTTGAATTGATTGCAACCCGTGAAAGTCGGCGGAGACGGGCTCGGTTCGCGCCATTCCTTGAAGCGGTCGAGCGTCGAGAGCTCATGACGGCGCTTGCCCTGATCTCCGCGACCGCGCTTGCCGATGGCCGCACAGTCCAACTCGTTTTCCAGGCCCCTGATGCAACGACGTCCGGCGCGCCGGATTGGCTCTCCGGTTATAAGGCGGGGCTGCGGCTGACGACCGACACCGGCAAGGAACTCGAAGAGATCGGTAATTACGTCACGGCGAGCGCCACGAATTTGACCTGGACGGCGACTTATCTGGTTGATGATGCCGCGGACACTGTCACGTTCGGCAGGACGGGCCTCACGGTCTCGGCCGGGGCCGGTCTGCTCCAGGACGGAGTCGGCGCTTCGACGGCGGGATTCTCGTCGTTCGCCGTGACCAATAACTCGCTGGTGGATGTGAGCGGGTTCACGACCCAATCGTTTACGCTCGGAACGGGCGGAGTCAATCTCTACGTCTCGTCGTCTCACGGCAACGATTCCCGCACGTTCATACAGGCGGAGAACCCGGCGACGCCTTACAAGACTCTCGCGGTGGCGCTCCAGCAGGCGTTTCAGAACGGGATGGGTGGCAAAGGGGCCTCGGTCAATCTCCTCCGCGGCGATACGTTCACGGCGGGCTCGGCGATCAAGACGAGCGGGCAGGACGCGCGGCACCCGTTCATCATCCAAGATTACTGGTACGACTTCGGCGGCGGCACGACCGACCCCGGCACGCGGCCCGTGGTCGCGATCGACGAACATGCCACCACGAATTCGTCCGTGTTCAGCACGAGCGGCGGGGGCGGCACGCCCGCCACGGTCAACAACGTCCTCCTGAGGCGTCTCGACATCGAAGCCGTGAACTGGACCGGCGACATCAACGGTCGCTACGGGCTCTCGTTCTACCGTGGCGGCACGGGTTGGACGGTCGATGACTGCGTGATCTCGAACTTCGGTTTCAACGTCGTGTTCCAGGGGATCGACGGCCCCTTCCGCAACGTGACGTTGCTTCGAGACATCATCACCGATTCGCGCTACGACAACTCCGTCATCTCCGCCCACTCTTCGGGCGTCTACCTTTCGAACGTTCAAGGGGCCTTGATCTCGCAGTGTACGATCGACGACAACGGCCGGGTGTCGGCCGACCGTTCGGGACGCGATATCTTCTCGCACAACGTTTACATCCAGAGCGACTGCGGCCCGGCGGTCGTTTGGGGAAATGTGATCCGCGCGGGAGGTTCAAACGGCGTCCAGATGCGTTCCGGCGGTGTGCTCGCGTACAACTACTTCGGAAGGAACGCGATCGCGGCGTTCATCGACGGTCCGGGGGGGACTCAGTTCAAGAACGTCGTCGAAAAAGCCGAGGACATCTCCCCCACGCTCCCGCGGGGGTTCGGGCTGACGATGAATTCGGATTACGCGAATAGCATCGCCCAGGAGATCGAGTCCAACATCCTCGTCAATTTCGCAGGCAGCCAGGATAGGGCGATCACTCTCGACCAAGTGCATGGAAACGGGATTTCCCACGCGATCGTCCGCAACAATACGGAGGTGAAGGCGGGGAGCTTCGAGTTTAACTCGCCGAACAACACGCCACTGTTTCAATCGGTCGTGAACGTGGGAAATCTGATCGACGGCGGCCCCTATCATGCCTACGTCGCCCCGGCATTCACGAGTTGGTCCTGGTATCAAGCCGACGGCAACGACGTCGTTTCAAGCTTACCCGTCTCCCAGGTGACGCAGCTCGGTGTTCCGGTGCTTTCTCTGGCGAACTGGGGAGCCGCCACGGGAGGGACCGAGACAAATTCGATCTCGGTCGTCCCGCAATTCGCCGACGCGACTTTCGACATCGGCAGCTTCTACAAAGGAGTGGGCGGGACCAAATCCGAGGCGGATTACGTCGCGTCGCTCCGGGGCAGAGCCGCGGGCGTTTGGGGTACTCCGTTCGACGTCTCGGCCGTTTTTAAGGCCTTCGCGGCGGCTTATACTCCCACGAATCTACCGTCGCCGGGACAAGGCGTGTCCGATTACTACGGGGCGGCGGATTACCGCGTTCCTCTCGGATCGATTACCGGACAAACGTCGTCCGCGTCGTTCCTTCCGAACACCGACACGACGGGCGCGGGCACATCGGCATTCAATGACGACGATTTGATCGCGAGTCTCGACGACTTGACGGCCGGACAAAATGGCGCATCCACGGATCTCCATTTGAAGAAAGATCCGACCAGGCACGGATGACCCGGATGAGAGGAGTTCCCGGATCGATAGACTCGGCTCGGTCGGTCAATCCTTGGGCTCGACGAGCCTGAGGAACCCGTCCGGGTCGAGGCGTCCGCGTCGGCCCGTGTCAAACCAACCGCCGCGGTGGGCGATCAGGGCCTCGATGCGTCCCACGGTCTTGGGGCCGACGGGAACACCCGCTTCGTCGACCACCCGGACGGTCACGCCCGGCACCGGCTGGCCGACGGTGCCGTCTTTGTGGCCAGTCTGTTTGATCCCCGGAAGGTCGATGTTCCCGGTGGAGGCGGTGAGCAGACCGAGCGTCGGGTGTTCCCAGCGCGGTAGGCTCGGGTCGAGCGTCTCAAGGGGTCGAATCGGCGGCTTTCTCAATTCGAAAGCCCGGACTCCGGCCTCCAACAAAGCCTGGCGGACGCCGAACGTCGCGACCGGAGAGATCAAGGGAGTCGCGTACGCGACGTTGATCGTGCGTCTCAGTCCTCGGGGCCATTTGTTGAAAAAATGGCCGTCGGACATGCTGAAGTTACTTCCCCAGACGTTATCGATCGCGACGGGGACGACGGGGACTCCGGTTTGACCCTTCAAAATATGTTCCAGGCCGCGGTAAAACGGTTCAGGCATGCCGTTCCGCGAGATCTGGCCCTCGGGGAACATGCCGACGGCCTGCCCTCGGTTGAGGGCGTCCCGGCATTTCTGGAGCGCTTTGAGGATCGCGCGGGGACCCGCGAAGGGCGTGGGGATGATCCCCGCGCGGAGTGCCAGTTGTCGGACCACGGGGAGGTCCACCATCGCGGCGTTGACCATCGCCTTGCCGCGTCGGGGCGTGATCGCGGCCAGGATGAATCCGTCGAGCCAGCTCGAATGGTTGGCGGTGAACAGGACCGGTCCGGTCTTCGGCACGTTCTCCCGGCCGACGACTTGGAAGTCATACCGGATCGCGAGCAAGGCCCGCAAGAACCATTGGACGCCGACCGGAAGCAGGATATAAAAGGCCGCCGCGCCGAGGGCGACGGCCGAGAACGCGATGACCCAGGTACGGACGTCGGACGGGATCATGCGCGAGTCGCTCCGTGGATCTCCGGTTCAAAAATCAGTCGCCGGGGGGCCTTCGAGCGAAGGCTCAATCTGCCGGCTCTCCCGCGACGACCGCATCGGGAAGTCGGCCGTAACGGAGCCCGTGGGCCATCAACGCCTTCGCTTTTTCGGGCAAGGGGCTCACGTCGATCCGGGCAATCGTGTCCTCGACGGCGTATTCGACCCGCTTCAACTCGATCCGGTTGTCGTCGATGATCGCGTACGCCGCGCGGGCGTCGCCATCGCGGGGCTGGCCCACGCTGCCCGGATTGAGCACGACCACGTTGTCCACCATGATGTTGAACTGCATGTGCGTGTGGCCGACGCAGACGATGTCCGCATCGACGTTCTGAAGCCGCTTCGCCCAGATCTTGGGGTCCTTCATCACATACTCGTCGAGCGGGTCGCGCGGGGTCGCGTGAACGAGCAAGTAGCGCAAGCCGCCGAGGTTGAAGCGTTGCGTGACGGGAAGTTGCAGCAGGTAGCGCCGTTCTTCCGCGTCGAGTGACTCCCACATCAAGGGGCGAGTTACCCCCGTGAGGTAGCGGTAACCCGTCTCTCCACTGACGGGGATTCCCTGGGCGACGCCGTGGTCGTGGTTGCCGCGAATCGCGTAGTTCGCGTGCTTGATCGCCCAGCGCACGCAACGGCCCGGGTCCGGCCCGTAATCGACGAGGTCGCCGAGGCAGAGGCATAGGTCGTACGGCTCGTCGATCGCCGAGAGTGCCTGCCAGTTCGCGTGGATGTCCGAGACCACGAGAATTCTCATCGCATACGGCACCCCGGGGCGGGCGTCTGGCTCTTGATCATTGCCGTTATCTCAACCACGTTTCATGCCAGAGTTGAAACATCAACAACGTCCAGAGCGGTTTACGGTGGTCACGAGCGCCTGAGCGGTGCTCGGCGACCCGGCGGGTGACCTCGTCGGCGCGGAAGAGTCCCTGACGTTTGATCCGTTCGGGGTCGAGCAGACGGTCGAGCAGGGGGGAGAGCGGGCCGCGGAGCCAGCGGCCCACGGGTATGCCGAAGCCCTTCTTGGGTCGCCCTAAAATCAACGCCGGGAGCCTACCCAAAGCCGCTCGCTTGAGCAACCGTTTGGTCTGGCCCTTCCCGTATTTGTAGATCGACGGCAAGCGTTCGACCGAATCGACGAGGGCCGCGTCCAAAAAAGGCGCGCGCACTTCGAGGCCGCAGGCCATGCTCGCGCGGTCGACCTTGGTCAGGATGTCGTCGGGCAGGTACGTGTCCTGGTACAACGCCAGAGACCGCGTGAGCGGGTCGAAACCCTTCGCCAGGCCGCTCGCACGACGGATGTGCTCGGCCTCAACGTCCAGGTGCGTGCCGTTCGCCAGCAATGCCGAGATTTCCGGCCCCGAGTAGCTGCCGATCCAGCGCTGATGCGCCAGGGCGAGCGGTTCCGAGGCGCCCCGGAGAAACTGCTTGAGCTTGAAGTCGAGGCTGATATTCGCATGGTTGACCGGCAGCCGGCCGACCGCCGCCCCCGCGAGCGCCCTGGCTGATTGCGGGAGCCGTCGGAATAGCCCTGCCGCGCGTTCGGCGGCGAACGTGGGGTAACCCGCGAGCAACTCGTCCGCGCCGTCGCCTCCAAGCACGACCTTGACCTCGTCCCGGGCGAACCGGCTGAGGAGATGCGTCGGTAGGATCGAGGCGTCCCCGAACGGCTCGTCGAGCCAGCCCGCGACCTCGGGCAGAAGCTCCATCACCGTCTCGACTGAGAACGTCTTCTCGTGATGGTCGGTGCCGAGGAACGAGGCCACGGTCCTGGCGTGGGCGCTCTCGTCGAAACTCGGGTCGTCGAAGCCGATCGAGAAAGTCCGCACCGTACGGGCTTCTTCGAGTTCGCAGACCGCCGCCGCGACGCTCGACGAGTCGAGACCGCCCGAGAGGAATACGCCGAGCGGCACGTCGGAACGTGTGTGACGGCCCACGGCGTCACGGAAGTCCTCCCAGTACCTTTCGGCCTCTTGCTCAAACGGTAAAATCGAGAAGTCGGAGCCGGTCCACGAGGGCGACCAGTAGCGCGAGATCACGATCCGCCCATTTTCCCAGACCAGGATGTGACCCGGCGGGAGTTTTTTCATCCCCTCCCAGATCGAGCCGGGGGCCGGGACGTATTCGTAAAACAGATACCGCGAGAGCCCTTCCGGGTCGAGCCGGCGGGGGACGTCCGGGTGCTCCAGCAGCGCCTTCGGTTCGGAGCCGAACACGAGCCCGCCGCCCGGGGTCTGGGCGTAGCACAAAGGTTTCTGACCCATCCGGTCGCGGGCGAGGACCAGGCGGCGTTTCGGGGCATCCCAGATCGCCAGGGCGAACATGCCGTTCAAGGAGTCGACAAATTCATCGCCGTATTCTTCATAGAGATGAACGATCGACTCGGTATCGGTCGTCGTCTTGTAGACGTGACCCTTCGCGAGCATCCGGTCTCGCAGGCCGAACTCGTTGTAAAGCTCGCCGTTATAGGTGATCCAGACCGAGCCGTCTTCGTTGTCAAGGGGCTGGGCGCCGCGGGCGGGGTCGATGATGGCGAGGCGCCGGTGCCCCAGGGCGACGGGGCCATCGACGAAGAGTCCGTCGCCGTCCGGCCCGCGATGGGCGATGCTCGCCGTCATCCGCGCGAGGATTTCCCGATCGGCGGCGACCATGTTGCCGTTAACAAACCCGGCGATCCCGCACATCCGACGTTTTGCCCCCGAATCAAGAATTTGCCGTCGAGTCGCCGACTTTGGAGTTCGGGAGCTTGCTCCCGCTTTCGGGGCGGTGCCGAAAAGGCGGGAGCAAGCTCCCGCGCTCCAAAGAAGGATCACTTTAAGACTAACCGAGACCTCGTACGGCGTCACCCCAGCGCCGGGGCGGCCGGTCGCACGGTCTCGTCGATCGCGTCGCCGTGGCGGAAGCCTTCGAGAAACTCGGCGGCATCGTGGGATGCGGCGGCGACACCGTCGCGGAACCCCTGGCGGACGGCCGCCGGGGCCACCGCCGCGGCGAGGCTTCCGACCATCACCACCGGGAAACTGACCCCGAATGCCACGCCGTAAGCCCCCATGTAGGTCAGTTCGGAGGCCACACCGACCGCGCCTTCCAGGGCACTCCGCCGCTTCGACTCGGCCGCGGGGGCGATCAACTCGCCGATTTTTCCATGGGTCCGCAGCCAGCGTTCCTGAAACACGCGACGGGCGGCCTGGTCAACCCGGCGGATGAACGCGTAATCGAGCACGAGGTTCGCGACCTCGCCGACGACCGGGACCAGATCGAGTGGGACGTCTTCCAAAATCTCGCGTTCGACCCCATCGACGCGGGTCGCCGACGAGGGAGATCCGTCATCGGGGGCGTCGACCAGTCGAAGCGCCTGGTTTTCCTCTTCCACCTTCTCCGACCCGTCCTGATTGGCGATGTCGAGAATCTGCAAAACGAACCGGCGGCCCGCCTCGTTGTCGAGCGGGAAGCCGTAGCAATGACCGATCCGGCGAATCGCTCGAAGCGCGGCTTCGAACAGGATCGGAACGTCCGTTACCGTCGCGACCTCGCCCCCGATCGCCGGGACCAGAATCTCACCGAGCGACGGAACGGCCCCTTCCAGAATCGCCGCATGCTCGGCCCGGGTGCTCACTTCGTCCGCGAGACGGTCGCAGACCTCCAGGGGCCGATACCAGAGGTCGTGGATCTTCGACGCCCCGGCCGTCTTGAGAATGTCGCAGGCGCTTTCATGAGCCTCCGCGCGTTTCTCGACCTCGTTCAGGATCGCGCGGACGGACGTCCCGGGCACACACTTCTTGAAGAGATTCGCCAGCGGCCGTGCGACGCTCCGGAACGAGTCCATTAAGAGGCTCGGTCGTTCGGCCTTCCAGGCGGCGATCGCCTCGACCTGTTCCGCTTCGTAGTCGCTGAGTGCCTTCATGGAGTCGTCCCGTGGTGCCGTTGAGAGTCGATGTTTATCAGTCCACCTCGGGAGTGCGAGGCTCCCGCCGAGCGG
>JAYUFP010000083.1:0-2557 GCA_043738665.1 Isosphaeraceae bacterium | reverse complement strand
GCACATCGCCTGAGGTCGGGTCGTCGGAATTCGATGACGTCGATGTGTTGATGGGAGGCGATGGCCCTCCGCGTGGAAAATGCGCGCCGAGGGGCGGTCTTCGCGAATGGCCTGGATCATGATTCGGCTCATTTTTTCAGGCTTTGAGGTCTGGTCGGTTGCCGGTCGCCACCGTCGGGGAGTCTGCCGAGGAGGCGGTCGAAGCGGCGGACCGTGTTTTGTCTCCAGGCGTGGGCGAAGGCGAATGTGAAGAGGGTCGTCACGGCGACTCTGACGAAGGGCCGCCGCGATGAAGAGAATCGAGAGGGCTCGGTAGAGCCGCCAGACCTTCCGCGTCATGCCGGTGGCCGCGGCGTGGTGCGACTCGCGTCCGAGGGATTCGCGCTCGCCCGTTGCGAACGCCTACCACGCGAACTGGTCCCCATCCCCTTCCAGGCCGGCGCGTCGGTTGAGGACGAGGGCCTCCCAGCGGGTCCCGTCCCAGCGGAGGTCGTTGATCGCGACGTTGTCGATGGGGTATTTGTCGAAGTCGGCCGCGCCTTTGCCTTCGAGGATTGTGGTGAGGATGACGCGGATCACGACGCCGTGGGCGACGACGACGATGGTTTTTCCGGGGACACGTTCGACCCGATCGCGGATGATAGGGATGACGCGGGCCTTGATCTGGGAGTAGGATTCGCCCCCTTCGTGGGTGTAGTCGAGGTCTCCGCTCATCCATCGGGTCTTGGCGTTGGCGTACTCGACGAGCCCTTCCGAGCGGGCCAGGCCGCTGAGGCGGCCCATCTTGCGTTCGTGAAGGTCCGGTAGGACTGTGGGAGTGAGTGAGCAGGCTTCGCCGATCGGCTTGGCGGTCTGAAGGGCGCGGGTCATGGCGGAGGTGTGGAGTTCATCGGGGCGTTCGGCGGCGAGAACCTTCGCGACGGCTTCGGCCTGGCGGAAGCCGCGTTCTCCGAGGCCGATGTCGGACTCGGCGCCGTGGAATCGATTGGGGTCGGAGGTTTCGGCGTGACGGAGTAAAAGCAGGCGTGTCTCTTGCAACATCTTGCTCCCCGGACCGGGACGACGGATCATGTGGTCGCCACGAAGGCCTAACGGGTCAGTTGACGGCCCGCCTCGTTCATCCCGGAGCCTGAAAAGGGTCGGCGGTTGCCGGTCGTGCCGAAGAGGGATCAAGCGGTGACGTCGCCGATGATCCGAACGACCTCGTGATCGTGGAACGGGTGCGTCGCAAGGGACGGCCTGGCTTCTCCCCAAGTTTCGTCGATTCGTCGAGGTTCCGTGATGTCCCAGAATAACAAGTATCGAACCATCCTTCTTTTCGGCATGCCCGGGAGCGGCAAGGGGACGCAGGGGGCCGTGCTCGGCCAGCTCCCCAGCGTCGTCCACATCGCGATGGGAGAAGTCTTCCGCAAGCTTCCCAAGTTCGGCAGGTTCGGGGCGGAGATCGGCTCGTTCACCTCGCAGGGAGCGCTCGTGCCCGACGAGCTGACCGTCCGGATCTGGGAAAAACACATCAAGATCCTGGAGATGCAAGAGTTCCTGATCCGGGAACAGCATACCCTCCTGCTCGATGGCCTGCCGCGGAATTATCACCAGGCCAAGATGCTCGACGGGATTCTCGACGTCGTCCAGATCTTCCATCTGAAGATCCTCGACACCGCCAAGGCCGTGACCCGCCTCAAGGCCCGGGCGTTGAGCGAAAACCGGCTCGACGACATGAACGACGAGGTCATCAAGCGCAGGCTCAACACGTACCACGACGACACGTTCAAGACCCTCAGTTTCTACAGCGCGGACCTCATTTACGACATCGACGCCGGGCAGACCCCGCTCTGCGTCCTCCGGGACATCGTGAACCGGATGGCGGTGCTTCAGAAGGAACAATACGGCGACGAACCGCCGAAGGGAACCGGGCTCTGGTGAGGGCCGATGACCGATGCCGGATGACCGATGCCGGATGAGGGATGAACGATGACCGATGGCCGATGCCGGATGAACGATGAGGGATCGATTTGGTTCCGGCATCTGTCATCCGCCATCCGCCATCCCTCTCCGTCTTCGAGGCTCCCGTCCCCGCGCCAGGGTCTTTGCGTGGGAAAGGTTCCGCGTTAAGGTGTTGACTCCACCGTGCCGGCCCGGGCAGGATCTCTCCTTTCGCTCGCTCGGGTTCTTGCGCGCGGGCGATTGACGTTTCGATTCCCGGGGGATTCCCCGCCGGGGCCTTGCTCCTTCACCACGATTTTGCCCGCCCAGGAGTGATCCGGACATGTCCGTCCCGCCGTCCTCCGCCGAACCCGTCGAATTCAAGCCTTTCATTCCCGACTCGGCCAACATCCATGAGCTCACGTGGTCGGCCGTGTTCCTGGGGTCGCTCCTCGGCATCGTCTTCGGCGCATCGTCGCTCTACCTGTTCCTCAAGGTGGGGATGACCGTCTCGGCGTCGATCCCCGTCGCGGTGATCTCGATCACTGTCTTCCGGGCGCTCTCCGGAGTCTTCGGCCTCCGGAAACGGACGATCCTCGAGAACAACATCGTCCAGACCGCGGGGTCGGCGGGC